>JBDRTP010000280.1:0-8547 GCA_043823965.1 Chloroflexota bacterium | reverse complement strand
CGCCGCATCGTCATCATTTCAATCCTCGCAGCCATTGCGCTGGGCGCGGTTGCGCTGGCTGGCCTCTGGCATCCCAATGCGCCGGCAGAGGCCATGCAGATGTATCTGCCCCAGATCACCCTGCCTGCGGTCTTATTTGCCGCGACGGTGGACGGCATCAACCCTTGCGCCTTCACGGTGCTGCTGTTGTTCATCACGGCCATGCTGGCGACTCTCCAGGCCGAGGAGCAGAGCGTCAATGCCATCCGCGCCCGCCTGCTAACCCAGGGTGGGATTTACATCGCCGCCATCTTCTTCACCTACCTGAGCCTGGGCGTGGGGTTGCTCCAGACGCTCGACCTGTTCACCCGCCAGCACTTGCCAGCCCGCCTGGGCGCGCTGGCAGCGATCCTGTTTGGGCTGTGGATGCTCAAGGATTTCTTCCTCCCCGACTGGGGTTGGCGTTTGCAGGCTCCTACCAAAGTTGGGACCATGGCCCGCGAAATGGCAAAGAAGGCCACCGTCCCGGCCCTGATCGTGGGAGGTTTTCTCATCGGCCTTTGCACGGTGCCGTGCAGCGGCGCGGTCTACCTGGGCGTGCTCAGTCTGCTGGCGCTCCAGCCCACGGCGCTGCTCGGTTATGGCTACCTGGTGTTGTATAACCTGGTCTTCGTCCTGCCCCTGGTCGTTATCTTGATCGCTGCCTCCGCCCGCCCAACCCTGAACCGCCTGGCGCATTGGAACCTGCACCACAAGGAATGGGTGCGTCTGGCCCTGGGCGGTGGGGTCGTTGTAATGGGATTGATCATCTTAGCCACGGTATGAAACGTCTGCTCTCTCTTTTTCTAACGATTGGCCTCAGTGTGCTCACCGTGGTCATCGTTTTTGCCATCAAGTTCAAGTCCGAAGTTCACGCCACTTCGGAAAATGACGCGCTTGAAAGCGCTACACAAGTGGCGCCGGTTGTCGCTGTTCCACCAATGTCAAACGAGATCGTATTTGCCGGGATCACCCGACAAGCAAAATTTCACACAGATATTCCCGAGCGGCCAAATTCCAGGATCGTGAAATATATTGTTCAAAGTGGAGATACTGCCTGGTCGATCGCCAAAAAGTTCAACCTCAAGCCGGAAACGATCCTGTGGGGTAATGATAACTTAAGCGCATCAGCAGGCAATTTAAGAGTTGGGACCGAACTGAATATTCTGCCTGTGGATGGTGTTCTTCACACCGTACAGGATGGAGATACGCTGGAACGGATCGAACTGCTGCACGGCACACCGATACAGGAGATCATCGAGTTTCCGGGAAATGCATTTGACTTGGCGTCGCCCTACGAAATCAAAACAGGGCAGCAACTCATCATTCCAAATGGCCGCAATCCATTCGTCTGGGAGGAGCCTGGGCCGCCCGTAATCGCCGGAATGGGCCGTAAATCTCCCGGCTTGTATTCCGGAGCACTGGTCAACTATGGAACAGGAAGATTCATCTGGCCTGTTGCACCGCCGATTGTCCTGACCCAGGGGTATTGGGGTGGACATCCTGGCATTGATATTGATACGTATTTCCGCCAGCCAATTTTCGCTGCCGACAGCGGGACGGTGATTTTCTCAGGGTGGAGCACCTCAGGCTTTGGCAACCTGGTTATCATTGATCATGGCAATGGTTATTGGACCTATTACGGCCATAATGAGGCCAACCTTGTCTCTGTAGGGCAGGGTGTTGTCATCGGCCAGCAACTTGCCGAGTCGGGCAGCACGGGCAATTCTACGGGCGACCACCTGGACTTTCGGATACGCGTAGAGGGCGGAGCGTTTCTCAACCCCTTGGATTTTCTGCCGTGAAATGAGTATGAGCCATTTAGCCTATCCAGAACCCGATCCCCAGGCAACCGCCGTCACCCGCCGCCGTTACCAGCGCATCGCGCCGTTCTACGACCGGATGGAAGCCCTGGCCGAACGACGTTATCATCCCTGGCGAGAGCACCTGTGGGCATTGGCACACGGATCGTCTGTGCTGGAGGTAGGGGTCGGAACGGGCAAAAACATTTTAAATCCTTGATTACTCGTGTGCATCTTTCTGGGATTTAAGTATGGTTTATTTCGTCAGAGCAGATCGTTGGCGGTGCATTTGCAGGATCAAGGGGAGAGCAACGGCAAGTCCCACGAGTGCGACGATCTGCGATTGTGTCAACCTAAAAGCGATGGTTTGAGGGACGTCTGACATTTCCATAGGTGACATTCGTCACTTGCAGGAAGGCGACTTCTTGGTTACATTGCGAATGATTAGCAATAGCAATAACGAAGAGGATATCCCATGACCACTCATTCCGAAGCGCTTGCCGCCGTACGCGCGACCGGTCGCCGCATTACCCCTCAACGCCAGGTTGTGTTCGATGTAATCGAGACCACCGACCAACACCTCGATGCCGAAGCTATCTTCCAAAGAGCGCGAGAGAAAGACCCTACCATCAGTCTGGCTACTGTGTACAGGACCCTGGCCGTCCTCAAGGAAATGAGACTTGTTGACCAGAGCTACACGGCCAGCATCCATGCGCGTGAATACTATGAGCCGGTTGGCGCGCCCAAGCACTATCACTTCACCTGCCTGGATTGCCATCAGGTGATCGAGTTCCAAAGCCCAGGCCTGATTCAGTTGATCAGCCGGCTTCAAGGAGAACTGGGAGCGGAGATTTCACACGTTTGCATGTGCATCGAAGGATATTGCCGTGAATGTGCACCGAAACGTAAGGAAAAGTAAATAAGGAGAGATTTCTATGGAAGCCTTTGTCATCACTTTACGCGAAGGGATGGAGGCCGCCCTCATCATCGGCCTCATTCTGGCTTACCTCAACCGCACCGGGCGCACGACGTTGCGACGCTGGGTGTACACCGGACTGGTTCTGGCCGTAGCTGCCAGCGTCTTGGGCGCGATTGGCTTCAGTCTGGCCGGGTTCGACCCAGAAAACGAAGTCCTGGAAGGCACGCTGCTGGCTGTCGCCGCACTGTTCGTGCTCAGTCTGGTGGTGTGGATGTGGCGCACCTCCCGAGGCATCAAACAGCACGTGGAGGGTCGCCTGGAATTGCTGGCCGCCTCCGGGACGAGGCGGCAGGGTTGGGGAGTGCTGGCGTTCGTCTTTTTTATGGTCTTCCGCGAGGGGGTAGAAATGATCTTATTCCTGGCGGCGCTCTCGCTGACCAGCACACCCGATCTGGTTGGACTGCTCGGCGGGCTGGCCGGGTTGGGGCTGGCCGTATTATTCGGCGTGTTGATCGTCAAGGGCAGCCTGCGCATCAATTTGCGCCGTTTCTTTGGCGTCACCGGGTTCGTGTTGATGGTGTTGGTGGCCCGCCTGGCAGCCGGGAGCCTGCACGAGTTCTTCGAGGTCGGGCTTCTACCGAGCACACCTGCCCTGCTCGCCGTGATCGGCTTCATCGTCAAAGACAGCACTTCGACGATCATTCTCATTGCGCTGATTGCTCTGCCCGTACTCACCCTGCTGCCCGAAATGCGTCTCCAACCGCAAGCGCTTACAGCGCTCCCCGATGAAACCGACCCTGAACGCCGCAAGCGCGTGGCCGCGCTCTATCGCGCGCGCAACTGGCAAACAGCCCTTATCAGCGTGATGCTGGCGACGGTGCTGCCGCTTGGCACAGTTACCTATGCGCTCGGCAAAGCCGGCTACCGGCCGGATCCCCAAATGGTCATGCTGCACGAGGACGGCATGGTGCACATCCCCCTATCGGGTCTCACGCCCGGCCAACTCAACCTGTTCACATACCAGGGAACCGAGGCAGACGTGAGCTTCATGGTGATCAAGCGGGACGAGAACGACATCGCCGTAGCGCTCAATGCCTGTGGTATCTGCCCGGCACGCGGCTATCACCAGGAGGGGGAAGTGTTGATCTGCGATAACTGTAATGCTCCAATCAATATGGAGACAGTGGGCATGCCGGGTGGATGTAATCCAATTCCGTTGGCAGCCTCTCTGATTGACGGCGAGGTGCTGATTGCCTCGTCTGACCTGCAGGAAGCGCAAGCCGTCTTACCAAGAAAGTAAACGCCCTATGCTGCTGCTCCTCCTCAAAGATACGCTGCGCCGGCGGACACGCCGCCTGCTTGCAACCACGCTGGCCGTGATGACCGGCGCTTCGCTCGCCACGGCCTTGCTCGGCATCTCACTCGACATCACCGGACAGATGGGTCGTGAGCTGCGCGCCTATGGGGCAAACATCCTCGCCTCGCCTGCCAGCAGCGATCTGCGCCTGGAGATCGGCGGTGTGCCAGTGCGTGTGCCGGGCAGGGGCAATGGGGGTGAACGGCCTCTACTGAACGAAAATGATCTGGTGAAGCTGAAGACAATCTTCTGGCGGCACAACATCGTTGGTTTTACCCCGTACCTGACGGCCCTGATAGAAGTGGACGGACAGACCCTGGCCCTGACCGGGACGTGGTTCGACAAGCCGCTCACCCTCCCCAAGGGCGTAGCCGTCCGCACCGGCCTTGACACGGCCCAGAACGCTGAGACGGACGTGATGTTTCGCACGGGTGTCAAAACTACCGCACCCTGGTGGCAAGTGCAAGGCGAGTGGGCGCAGGATGACGACCCCGGCTCGGCCATGGTTGGTGCAAAGCTGGCTTCACAAAAGAATTGGCAGGTTGGGGATGAGTTCATCGCGCGGGTCGAAGAGCGAAACGCCCGTTTTCGTATCGTTGGGCTGGTCAGCACCGGCGGTTTTGAGGACGACCAGATCTTTGTCGCACTACCGGCTGCTCAGGCGCTATTGGGCCTGTCACAGGGCGTGGATCGGGTGCAAGTCAGCGCGCTGGTCGAGCCGGATTCCAATCTGCGCGCCGACCTGCGCGGCCTTGACCCGTCCGAGATGACACCCGAACAATACGCCACCTGGTATTGCTCACCCATCATGGGAGCCGTGATCACCCAGATCAAAGAGGTGTTGCCCGGGGCCGACGTGCGCCCGATCCGGCAGATCAACCAGGCCGAGATGGACTTCCTGGGAAAGATCGGCCTGCTGATGGCGCTGCTCACCCTCACGGCTCTCGGCGGCTCGGCGCTGGCGGTGATGACGGCTATGACCGCCTCGGTGATGGAGCGCCGGGCGGAGATCGGGCTGATGAAAGCCATTGGCGCAGACGATAGCCAGATCGCCTCGATCTTCTTGAGCGAAGCGGCGCTGATTGGGCTGGCGGGCGGCACGGCGGGTTACCTGCTCGGGTTAGGATTGGCGCAGGGGTTAGCGCGTTGGGTATTCTCTGCCGGTGGACAGGTGCCGGTCGTCGTCCTGCCGTTCACCCTGCTCCTGGCCCTGGCGGTGGCATTGATCGGCAGCGCGCTACCGGTACGGCAGGCCGTGCGCTTCGATCCGGTGTTGCTATTGCGAGGTAGATAATATGTTTTGGCGAATCTTATTGGCTTCCCTTCGCCACCAGCGGGCGCGTTTGGGCATTGCTGCGCTGGCAATGACCCTCGGCAGTATCCTGGTATCCGGATTACTCAACCTGTCGGGCGATATCGGCGGACAGGTTGGGCGCGAGCTGCGCACCTATGGGGCTAATCTCATCATCCGTCCGGAGGAGCAATCTCTACTCATTGGCATGGGTGAGTTGGAGTTTGGAGAGGTCACGGCAGCCCAGACCCTTGCAGAGGCCGACCTGGGTTTGGTCAAACAAGTGGAAGGCGTGATCGGCATTCTGCCCTATCTATATACAGTGGTCGAGGCAAACGAGCACCCGGTGGTTCTGGCCGGGGTAGATTTTATGGCAACTCGCTCACTTAACACCTGGTGGCAAGTCCAGGGAAGCTGGCCCGTAGCGTCGGACGAAATCCTGGTAGGCAGGCGAGTAGCAGAGGCACTGAGCCTGGCACCCGGCGAAAGCCTATCTGTAACCTATGGCGGGCAAACTCAAACGCTGCGCGTTGCAGGAGTACTGGAAACTGGAGCCGCGGAAGACGACCAACTCGTTGCCGATCTGGAGGTGGTGCAAACTCTCACTGCCCAAACAGGCCGGGTGGGGCTGGTCATGGTCAGTGCTCTGACTGTCGACCGCTCGCTCGACACAGTGGCGCGTGAGATCCGGGGGCTATTGCCCGGCGCTGAGGTGCGGACACTGACACAGTTCGCACAGGCCGAGACGAAAGTGTTGGACAAGGTGCGCTTGTTGATTGGGCTGGTCGCAGTGTTGGTTTTGTTGGCCGGGGCGCTGACCGTCGCCGGCACGCTCAACACACTAGTGATCGAGCGGCGAACGGAGATCGGGCTGATGAAGGCGCTAGGGGCGGCCGACCAGCGGGTGGCCAATCTTTTCCTGGTGGAAGCACTGAGCGTGGGGGCTATCGGGGGGGCAGTCGGCTACCTGGGAGGACTGGGCTTGGCGCTGGCGATTAGCTGGAAAGTGTTTGGAGCAGCGATCACGCCAACCATCTGGGGTCTGCCGGGAACGCTGTTCGTGGGATTAGGTGTGGCCTGGACAGCGGGGCTGCTTCCGGTGCGGCGCGCCCTGCAGATCGACCCGGTGATCACATTGCGAGGTGAATAATGACCGAAACCAGGGTACGAGCGATTGAACTTTCGCGTATCTACGCCGAAGTGAAAGCGTTGGATGGGGTGAATCTGGAAGTAGGGCGCGGCGAGTGGGTGAGTGTGATGGGGCCGTCAGGCTCTGGCAAGACCACCCTGCTGAACATCCTCGGTGGGCTGGACCAGCCGACCTCCGGCAGGCTGGAAATCAACAGTACAGAAGTGACGCGCCTGTCATCGAAGGAGTTAGCGCGCTACCGGCGCGAGACGGTCGGCCTGGTATTTCAGCAGTTCCACCTGGTGCCCTATCTGACTGCGCTTGAAAATGTAATGCTGGCGCAGTATTTCCACAGCATGGCCGACGAAGCAGAAGCGCACGCCGCCCTCGAAGCTGTGGGATTGGGCGAGCGTTTACATCACCTGCCTGCACAGCTTTCGGGTGGTGAGCAGCAGCGTGTCTGCATTGCCCGCGCCCTCATCAACCAACCCAAAATCATCCTGGCCGATGAGCCGACCGGTAACCTGGACGCGGCCAACGAGGAAATCGTGCTGGACATTTTCCGGCGGCTGCACGCCAAGGGGCATACGCTGATCATCGTTACGCATGACATTCACGTGGGCCAAATTGCTGACCGCCTGATCTTGCTTGAACATGGCCATGTGATTCATACTGGGGCTAACGTAACTTTTGTGCAAAGAAATGGCGAAGTGGTTTAAACCTCAAAAACTGGCGTTATTTGCGAAGGGCAGGGCCAGTTGGAAGGCCCAGTTCTTCGGGATTTGAATGGATCGGCCAGCGTAGACGCTGTGATCCGTGAACCTTAACAACACACCCTGCTCATCAAAGTGCACTACTGCCGATGTGTGGGCTGCCACCCGGACGATCTCCTTCACGCCGACCTGGAGCGGTTGAGCGATAGCCGGACAATCCTGGGATAGCCAACGGGCAGCCCAACGGACAAAATTGGCAGCGAAGATGGCAAACTGTTCCTGGAGGTAGATGGCCGGGGCCGAACGGACTTTAAGATGATGCATCTGGAAGACCTGTTTGCCTTCCTTGATGCCAGCCTCGATGGTCTGGCGGGCATTGTAGCGATGGAACCAGCCGGGCATGTCGGTGGTAACGGGATCAGGGCCAAAGTGAACCAGGGTACGGTTCAGCTTCTCTTTCAGGCGCTCCTGGCGGCGGCGCAGCCTTTGCACCTTTGCGTGTGCTTTGGCAATCCGTCTCACCGGACGTCTACCACGCTTCGGCGGTGCGTTTTTCAGCGCTTCGACCTTCTGCTGCCACTCGCTGATCTGCTCCGGCAGGGTTGCCAGTTCGGCTTGCATCGCCTGCTGCTGGGAGCGCGTCTCGGCCGCTTGCCCCTCCAGCGTCTGATGTTGGCTGGAGAGTTGTTGGATGCGCTGCGCCAGCAAGTCCGTCCGGCGCAGCGGGCGCATCCCGCTTTTGGCTTCCGCCGCCAGCACCAGCGCTTCTGCCTGAGTGCAGGAGACCACATCCCTTGGGTGCAGCGTGTTCGACAGCCAGAAGCGCCCGTAGGTCGGGCTGTGAAAGTTTACCATCGCAGCCTGATACCCGAAATTGACTGCATCGCCCATGTGACCATAGGCCGCCCCAGGATACGTCGTGCTGGTATTGGAGATCGGACGACCGGTCAAGTCACCGTCGTAACACAGTTCTCCCGCTTGGGCCAGCGCTTGCATGACTTCTGCATTCAGGATTGGACGGCTGATCTCTTCCAATGCGGCAGCGATCTGTCGCGCTTCGCTCTCGGTCAATGTACTCAAGCAGCGGCTGACGCCGCTGTAGTCCGCCCATCCTGGTTGACCCCAGGCCCGCGCTACTGCCCTGTCTTTCTCGATCGGGTGAGCGGCACAGCTCAGGTCCTGTAAGTGTTCCAAGCCGCCAAGAACGGCCACAAAAAACTCCAGCACCTTCGTTTGAGGGCTGTGTACGACCGTCTTCTGGTGCAGGTCGATCGCTTGGATCTTCTCCACCAGTCCGATCCGCCGGGCAAAGCCTGCC
>JBDRTP010000279.1:0-10194 GCA_043823965.1 Chloroflexota bacterium | reverse complement strand
CCTTCGGGGGTGATCATGTGCTGGCGCAGGATTCCCTCTTTGACCGCGCCGATGCGTTCCAGGGCGCGCTGCGAGTGTTCGTTGCGCGCATCGGTTTTGAACTGGACGCGGATGCAGCCAAGCACCTCGAAGGCGTGTTTCAGCAGGAGATATTTGCACTCGGTATTGACCGCCGTGCGCTGGAACTCGGTTGCATACCATGTCCCGCCGATCTCCAGCCCGCGATGCGGCGGGCAGATTTCGAGATAGCGCGTCGCACCGATAGCGCGTCCGCTCGCAAGGTGAATGACGGCAAAGGCCAAATCGGTTCCCGCAGCCTGACGTGCAAGGATATCCTGTACCCAGGAACGCATCTTCGCCTGGGTGTCGGGATAGCCGTAGAGCATGTAACGCCAAATATTCTCGTCATGGGCGGCAACGGTCAGATCCGGCACATGCTTCTCTGAAAGCGATTCGAGCTGGACAACATTTCCAGTCAATGTGACGGGGGTTATTTCCACTTCACTCCTCACTCATTACGTTTTACGTTTTACGTTCCCCGTTTCACTTCCCCCGCGTCGGCAAATATGGCATCTCCGGCCCCTCCACGCCCATCAACTCAGCCAGCGCGGCGCGCATGGCAACGCGGTCGTCCCAGGGATACTCGGTCGTGCCGAAGCACATGGACTGTTCGTGCCCTTTGCCGCAGGCGATGACGACATCCATCGGCTGCGCCATTTGCACCCCGAAGCGGATCGCCTCGCCCCGGTCGGGGACACGCCAGAAGGTTCGAGCCTCGACGCCACCTTTTGAACGCGCGCCGTTTGCCATTTCTTCGAGAATGCCATCCAGCGATTCCGTGCGCGGGTCTTCGGCAGTCAGCACGGTAATATCCGCCAATTCTGCGGACACCTCTGCCATCCTCCTGCGTTTTTCACGGTCTCGCAACCCCGCCGAGCCAAAGACAGCGATGACACGGGATTTATTCACCGCAGAGTGCGCGGAGAGCGCAGAGATATTTTTCTTTTTCTCCGCGTTCTCTGCGCTCTCTGCGGTGAATCGAAGCATTTCACGCGCGGTTTCGAGGGCAACACGCAGGGCATTGGGCGTGTGTGCAAAGTCCACAATAGCAGTGAAGGGTTGGCCGAGTTCGATGCGTTCCATGCGGCCCGGGACGCCTGAAAAAGCAGCGATGCCGCGCGCGGCAGTTTCCGGGTCAATGCCGAGTCCGGTGACCGCAGCAGCCAGCGCAGCCAGGCAGTTTGAGACATTAAAGGCTCCAACAAGATTACTATCAATGGCCAGGCGAAGTTTGTCGTTTATTAACGTAAAATGAAGGCCGAAGGGATCATATTCGATACTTTCGGCGCGCACATCCGCTCCCTGCCTCAACCCGTAGGAAATCTTGCGGACTTTTGTAACCTGGTCAAGATACTCATAAGAGCTATCATCATAATTCAAGACGGCCAGGCGAGGATTGCCCTGCGGCTTGGGGAGCGTCTCGCTCAAGCCGGTAAACAGGCGCGCCTTTGCCGCCCGATAGGCCTCATAAGAGCCGTGATAATCCAAATGTTCGTGGGTGATGTTCGTCACCACGCCAATGTCAAATTCACAGGCGTCGACGCGGTGTTGGGTCCAGCCGTGTGAAGTGGTTTCCAGCAGGACATGCGTCAACCCGGCATCCACCATTAAAGATAAATAACGCTGAACATCCGGGGCGTCGGGCGTGGTGACGTGAAAGCCGGTATCCAGCACCTGGTCGCCGATGACGGCGTTTACCGTAGAAAGCATGCCGGCTTTGATACCGGCGGTCAGCAGGATTTGGTAAAGAAGATTTATGGTTGTCGTTTTGCCGTCCGTGCCGGTGACGCCAATCATGGTCAATTTTCGAGCTGGATAGCCATAAAAGGCAGCCGCGAGATAGGCCAGCGCCTGGCGGGAATTTTCTACTTGAATATATGGCACAGCCAGGCCTGCGAGCGGCTGCTCACCGACGACCGCGGCCGCGCCTTTGGCAATCGCATCTGGAATGTATCCATGGCCGTCGGCAGTGCCGCCAGTGCAGGCGACGAAAAGCGCGCCCGGCTTTACCTGGCGGCTGTCCGCAGTAATGGCGCTGACGGAGCAGGCGACTCCATTCAAACCCTGATGAGGAAACGGGAATGAGGAAAATAGATCAGACAGCAAGACGGGTGACAACGAATTGGGTGACATGCAATAGTTTTACCACAAATGCACGAAGGCACAAAGAATTTCGCCTCTTTGTGCCTTCGTGGTGAGTGCTTTATTGATTCAGCGCAAACTCTGGCGTAGACCTTCGATCTTTCCGGCTACGGAGTCGTCCAGAACTTTGTCGCCGACGCGGATGACCAAACCGCCCAGGATGGCCGGGTTCACACGGAAAGTGACAGTCGTCTGTGTGCCCATCTTGGTCAAAACATCGCGTTTCAAAATAGTCTGCTCGTCAGCAGTCAACGGCAAAGCGCTGGTTACCTCAGCGGAAGTACCGCTAAGCTTCTCGCCTTCGAGAATAACGACCTTGCCCGACTTGACGCCGGAGAAAAAGCCTTCCAGGAGGGCGTGCTGACGTTTCTCGTCCAGCGACTCGCCGAGGAGTTTTTGCGCGGCGACGATAGCCAATGCAGCCACCTGGCCGCGCAAGTCAGCGAGCATACGATTGCGCTCATCGGACACTTCGGCCAGGGTCGCTTCACGTTGTTTGATGATTTCCTTATCGGCTTCGGCTTTAACTTCGAGGACGACTTTTTCGGCTCGCTCTGTAGCCTCATTGACGATATGGGCAGACCTGGCCTGTGCGTCTGCAATGATCCTTGCAGCTTCCTGTTCGGCGTTGGCGCGCGCTTCGGCGGCGATGCGGGCATCCTCCAGGCTCTGGGCGATCTTGGCCCTGCGGCCTTCCAGCATCTTGATGATCGGCTTATACGCCCAGGCATAAAGCAGGATGGCCAGGATGGTGAAATTAAATACCTGGAAGAGAAAGAACCCCAGGTTGATCCCAAGTTTATCCATTCGAGAACTCCTGCATGCACTAAGCGGCGAAGATGATGATCAACGCCACGGCCAGGGCATAAATGGCGACTGCCTCGGCGAAGGCGATACCCAGGATCATGTTGGTCTGGATCAGCCCTGCGGCATCGGGATTGCGACCCATGGCTTGCACGCCGCCCGCCGCGGCGAGACCTACGCCCACGCCAGCGCCGATCGCGCCAAACATAGCCAAACCAGCACCCAACAATCTCAAACCCTCGACAAATGCTACTGGATCATTCATTGTTCGATCTCCTTGAAAGGTTTTTATGTAAGATTAGTGATGCTCTCCGCCGCCAGCATGGCTGACCGTTGCGCCGCTGATGAACATGGTCGCCAACATGAAGAACACGTAAGCCTGGATGACGCCGAAGAACACCTCGAACAGGTACAAACCGGGGGGCAATACGACCGGCAACAGCGAGCCTAGAATTGAGAGCAGCAACGCACCGGCAAATATATTGCCGAACAACCGGAAGCCAAACGAGAGGATTTTAGCGAATTCCAGCACCATTTCGAGCAGACCCACGGCGAAGTCAATCAGCCCGAATATCCCGCCGCTGACCAGCTTGCGGAACTGAAAGAACTTCTCGAAGTAACCAGGGCCGAGCGCCATCACGCCGTATACCTGGGTCATGATCACCGTGATAATGGCCAGGGCAAAGGGGAAGTTGATGTCGGTGGCCGAGCCGCGCAAGTAGGGGACAACTTCGCAGGCTTTGCAGAGTTCTGCTTTCGCCCCATGGTCAGCAGCCACAGGTTCAGTCCCATGTGTTTCCGCCTCGGCCTCACCGCTCTCGGCATGCGCTTCTACCTTGATCTCTTGTCCTTTGTCAAGCGTGTAAACTGTCTTATCGCCTATGCTGAACAGCGCGACCGGCGCGTAGCCCACTTTTGCATGGGTTTCCTTGAGGTACCCGATGCTTTCAAAGCCAGGCACCAGTTTGACCATGTTGGCGACGAAGATGAGCAGGAAGATGGTCGCTACGAGTGGAAAAATACGTTTGGCCCACTTCCCCGCCGCGCCCTCGACGGTGTTCCATAGGAATTCCACGATTGCTTCGAAGGCATTGTAGAATCCAACAGGCACAAGTTTCCCACTGCGGCCAAACCGCCACGCGCCAAAGGCCAACAGCAGGAGGAGCACATCGGCGATCAGCGTCGCTACCATGGAGTTTGAAACCTCAAACCCGCCAATATAAAAAGCAGGCTCGGCCGGCAGCACAACGACAGGCTGGACGGGTCGCAGGAAGGTTGGGCCAAGGAACGCGGCATAAACACCCGCCGCGATCAGGGCGAGAACGATCCAGCGCTTCTTGATCCGAAACCGCTTTTTAGTCTCTACTTCACTCACTTGATTCTTCCTCCTCGATGGGTTTGGCCTGCGCTCCTGTAGAAGGCGGGGTGACATCTTTCACCGCCCGCATCGCCAGCCAGAAGGTCAGGAACAGGGAGAGCGGCGCAGAACCTAACACCAGCAGAATGGTAAAGATGGGTTTCGTCCCCAGTAATTGATCCAGCCACAGCCCACCAAAGACGGCCGCCAGCACGATGAACAGCGTCAGGCATCCGATCTGCCCTCCGACAGCAGCCAGTTTCATGCTGAAGGCGTAGTTCAGAGGCTTCTTGTCAGGGGATACGGCAGGCTGGGTCATGGCGAGCAAATTTTATCATGGGGTGAGAAGTAACGTCAATCACGAACCTTCAGTTGCATCGAATTACGCGAATTTCACGAATCATTTTCGCGTAATTCGTGAAATTCGATGCCGTTAGAATATGGACGCCGCCGCTCCTCCCGCCCACGAGAACCACGGGGCAAAGAGCGTACCGACCAGGATGATGCCAATCATCAGCACGACCAGCGCTAACGCATACGGCCGCGAGATGGGCAGCGGCAGGTTCTCGGTCTCCTCCGAACGGTAGAGGTAGACGACCTTCAGCACGATCAAATAGTAGTACAGGCCGATGATCGAGTTCAGCACGCCGACCACCGCCAGCCAGATCAGGCCGGATTGCACCGCGGCGGCGAAGACGAATACTTTTGCCACGAAACCGCCGAAGGGCGGCATGCCCGCCAGCGAGAAGAAGGCCACCAGCATCGCCAACGCCAGGGCGGGCGAGCGGCGGCTGAGACCGGCATAGGCAGAGATTTCATCCGAGCCGGCGACGCGGCCGACGGCTGCGACAATCCCAAAGGCCGCCAGGTTGGTCAAGATATAGGCGATCAAATAAAAGACTGTGCTGGCCGCGCCCAACTGCGAGAAGGCAACCACGCCGATCATGGCATAGCCGGCGTGGGCAATCGAAGAATATGCCAGCAGGCGTTTGATGTTCTTCTGCGTCAGGGCGATCAGGTTGCCGACCGTCATGGTCAGGGTTGCCAGAACAGCCAGGATCAGGCTCCAGTTGGCCGCAAGGGACGGAAAGGCTGCCATGAAGAGCCGTAAAACGACAGCAAAGCCGGCCGCTTTGGAAGCCGTGGACAGGAAACCGGCAACCGGCGTGGGCGCGCCTTCGTACACGTCGGGCGCCCAGAAATGGAATGGGAAGAGCGAAACTTTGAAGGACAGTCCGACCAGGACGAGAAAAATGATCCCAAGCGCAAGCAGACTCAGGGTCGGGAAAGAAGCGGCCAAGGCGTAGAGGCTGGTCTCGCCGGAGAAACCGTAGAGCAGGCTGAATCCATACAGCAGGACTGCCGAAGTCATCGCGCCGAAGAGCAGGTATTTGAAACCCGACTCGGTGGATTTTTCGTCGCCGGTCAGGAAACCGGCCAGGATGTAGAGCGGGATGGAGGTCGTCTCGATGGCCAGGTAGAGCATCACCAGGTCGGCAGCCGAGGCCATCAGGGACATGCCCAGGGTGGCAGCCAGGAGCAGCATGTAGGCCTCGGCGCGGCGTCCGAGTCGGTCCACGTCCATCATGAAAAGCGAGGTGATCGCCGCGCTGAAGAGGAAGAACATCTTGAAGGCAAAGCCGAGCCAGTCGTAGCGCAGCATCCCGCCGAAGACCAGGGCCGGGGCCGAGGGGCGGGCGAGCAGCAGGCTGACGGCCAGGATGAGCAGCAGGCCGCCGGCGGTCAACCAGCCCAGGTTCAGGCGGCGGTTCGCCTCCTTCCAGAACGGATCCAGGGTCAGCACCAGAAGAGCGAGAGCCAGGAGGAGGATTTCCGGCAGGATGGCAAGGATGTTGGAGGGAATAAAAGCAGTCACTTATGCACCTCCCAGAAGGCTCAACACGTGTTGGACGCCGGTCTGCACCCACGGAACCATTAGGGAGGGGAAGAGCCCCAGGCCGATCATGATGACGCACAACAAAACCAGGGCGACTTTGTCATAGACAGTGATAGTCCCGATATGACCCTCGAATTCGGCCGGCAGACTGCCAAAAAAGACGCGGCGCACGGCGAGCATAATATACGCAGCGGTGACGACGATGGAGATGGCAGCGATGATCGCCACGAGAGGTTTTACCTGCCAGATGCCCATAAAGATGGGGAACTCGGCTACGAAACCGGAGAAGCCCGGCATACCCATCGAAACCAGACCGCCGATGATGAAGGCTACGGCCACCAGGGGCAGCGGCTTGGCCATGCCGCCTAATTTGGGTATATCCCTGGTGTGCGCCCGGTCGTAAACCATGCCGACGGCGGCAAAGAAGAGAGCCGTCATCACGCCATGCGAGAACATCTGCATACCCGCGCCGGTCAGTCCAAGTTTCGTCAACGTGGAGAAACCCATCATGACCAGGCCCATGTGCGAGACCGAAGAGAAACCGATGATGTATTTGAAATCTGTCTGCACCATGGCGATGAAAGCGCCATAGACGATATTGACCAGGGCCAATCCCATGATCAACCAGCTCCAGGTTTTGGCGCCTTCGGGCAGGAGCATGATGCCGACGCGCAGGGCAGCGAAGGCGCCCAGTTTCATCAAAACGCCGGCGTGGAACATCGAGACGGCGGTCGGCGCGGCGACGTGACCATCCGGCGACCAGTTGTGGAAGGGGAAGATGCCACCCAAGACTGCAAAGCCGAAGAAGACGAAGGGGAACCATAAATTCTGGAACGCCGGCGAGAAGGCTGCCTGCTCCAGAGCGAGCATATCAAAGGTGCGCAAACCACTCTGCCAGTACATTGCCAGCGCGCCGACCAGGGAGACGACCGAGCCGATGAACAGGTAGAGGGTCAGCTTCATCGCCGCGTATTCACGCGTCTTGATCCAACCCCAAATGGCGATGAGCAGGTACATCGGGAAGACGGCGATTTCATAGAAGAAGAACAACATGAACAGGTCGAGCGAGACGAATACACCGAACACGCCGCTGGCCAGGATGAAGAGGAAGGCAAAGAACTCACGCGGACGGTCCTCTATGCCCCAGGAGATCAAGACGCCGGTAAACATGACCACGCCGGTCAGCAGGACGAGCGGAGCGCTGATCCCATCCACGCCGAAGTAAAGGCTGATGCCCAGCATCGGCATCCAGTTATATTTTTCAATGAGCTGATAACCGGCCGCCGCCTTGTCATAAGTGAAATAGACCCACAGCGAGAGAAGCAGCGCCAAAGTTGCCGCGGCCAGCGCGGTGACGCGAATCTCGGTCTTGCGCTCAGAATTTATCAGCAGGATAAGCAGCGCGGCGACCGCGGGGGTGAAGACGATGACGCTTAGGATCGGAAATTGCATGAGTCACCTCGGATATAGAGAGAAGAGAGTAGAGATTAGAGAGTAGTTCACTATTCTCGACTCTCTACTCTCTGTTCTCTTTAGAACAGCATTATCACAGCCTTATTAATCACTTCGAGTATCCACGCCGGCCATATACCAGTGACAAGGATGAGGGCCATGAGTGGCGCCATGACGACGATCTCGCGCGCGTTGATCTCGGTCAGATGTCCGACCCAATGCTCGTTCAGCGGGCCGTGTAAAACCTGCTTGACGCCCTTGAGGATGTAAGCGCCGGTGAAGAGCAGCCCCAACATGGCGATGGCGGTATAGACCGTCAGGATCGGCCAGGCACCCCGCACGACGAGGAATTCGGAGACGAAGCCGTTCAGGCCGGGTAAACCAAGCGAGGCCATGGAGGTGAAGAGCAGGATGCCGCCATAGACCGGCACGAGCGGGAAAAGCCCGCCGAAATCGTTCAGGTTGCGGGTGTGCGTCCGCTCGTAGATCACGCCGACCAGGAAGAACATGCCCGCCGCAGAAAGGCCATGATTGAACATCTGCAAGACCGCGCCGTTCAAGGCGATGTTCTTGCTCAAATTGAGGGCGAGATCCGGGTTATTCATTCCAACTTTAGCCGCCGCGGCTATGCCGAGCAGCACAAAGCCCATGTGGTTGACGGACGAATAGGCCACCAAACGCTTGAAGTCCGTCTGACCGTAGGCGGCGAAGGCGCCGAAGACAATCGCCATCACGGCCAGGAAGGCCAAAGCCCCGGCGAAACGCTGTGCTTCCAGAGGATAAAGCGGCAGCACCAGGCGCAGGAAGCCATAAGCGCCCAATTTCAGCAGCACGCCGGCCAGGATCATGGAGCCGGCCGTCGGCGCTTCGGTGTGGGCATCCGGCAGCCAGGTATGGAAAGGCCAGACAGGCACCTTGATCGCAAAAGCGACCACAAAAGCCCAGAAGGCGACTGTCTTGACGGTGGAAACCGACAGGCCGAATACAGTCCCTTCCAAGGCATTCCACTTCTGATATAACAGCGGCAGATCATAGGTCTGGAAAAGTACACCCAGCATCTGGATGGCCAACAGCAGGCCAAGCGAGCCGGCCATCGTGTAGATCATGAACTTGAGCGAGGCGTAGTTGCGGGCCTGCATCTTGATCCCACCCCAAAGCACGCGTTCGCCTTTCTCACTCCCCCACTGGCTGATCAGGAAGTACATCGGCACCAGGCCGATTTCCCAGAAGACGAAGAAGATCAACAGGTCGAGCGCCAGGAAGACGCCCAACATGCCAGTCTCCAGGAAAAGGAAGAGCATCA
Organism: Chloroflexota bacterium; assembly: GCA_043823965.1. Classification (GTDB taxonomy): domain Bacteria; phylum Chloroflexota; class Anaerolineae; order Anaerolineales; family Villigracilaceae; genus CG2-30-58-95. The sequence continues at coordinate 1,179 of JBDRTP010000279.1, read as the reverse complement.
TGTAGGCCTTGACTTTATCCTGGATGCTGAAGGAAGCCAGGATGGCCAGCGGCGTCAGCAGCGTGGTCAACAGGACCATGGTCAACGAAAGCCCGTCCACGCCGAGGTGGAAAGTCGAGTTGATCGCCTCGTACCAGGGATATTGCTCGCTGAACTGGAAACCGGAAGCGGATGAGTCAAAACGCATCCACAACCAGACGGAAAGTCCGAACGGAACCAGGCTGGCGATCAGCGCCGTCCAACGGATGACCTTCACCTCCTCCTGGGGCAGGAACAGGATGACCAGCGCCGCCAGGACGGGGAAGAAGAGGATGAGTGTCAAGAGGTGACTGCTAAGAAAGTCCATCGTTTACTCCCATATGCCTCAGACGAGCATAAAGTAATGCAGCACGGCGAACAGCACGGCAAAGAGCAGGATAACCGCGAAGGACACAACCATATAGGATTGGATGCGTCCCGCCTGGATGAAGCGCAGACCGCGGCCGGCTTTCTTCACCACGTTCCCCGTCCCATCGCAGATGAATTCGTTGATGACCGGCTTGTCGAAGTAGTTGCGCAAGAAGCCGCCCAGCCAGAGCGCGACACGCCCAAGGCTGTGCAGGATGCCATCAATAACTTTGACATCCATGAACATGTAAGTGAAGGTCTCAGAAATCCAGTATGCCGGTCGGACGAATAAAAAGTTGTAAGCTTCGTCGAAGTAATACTTGTTCTTCAAGAACGGGATTTGCAACCAGTCCTGTTTCGGTGACTTGACTTTACGATAGACCAGCCAGCCCAGCAGCAGTCCGCCGAGCGCCACGCCCAGCGAGGTGGCAAGCGGAAGGATGTTGAACTCCACCGCTTTTGGATGATGGGCCAGCGTGCCGCCGATGAATTCATGAATCCAATTCGGGATGATTCCGCCAATCACTGGGAAGTGTTCGGGGATACCCACCCAGCCGAAGCCGATAGCAAAGACTGAAAGAATGACCAGCGGCAGGGTCATAGTCCAGGGCGTCTCCTGGGCGTGTTGCGCGGCTTTGGTGCGAGGTTCACTCAGGAAAGTCAATGTGATCTGGCGCATGGTGTAGAAAGCCGTCAGGAAGGCCGCCAATGCCAGGGTCGCGAAGACAGCCCAATGTCCATGCCCGAAGGCGTCGGCCAGGATTTCGTCCTTCGACCAGAAACCAGCCGTCA
>JBDRTP010000278.1:0-11099 GCA_043823965.1 Chloroflexota bacterium | reverse complement strand
TCACAGCAATCGTGCGCCTGGCCGGGGCAGATTGCACAAAATGAAGGTAATATCCGGAGCAGTCGGAAGAGACATCCCCCTGATCGAGTCCTTTACATGGTTGAGTGACGGCCCATTTATCGAAAAGGTCTTTACCACAAGCCTTGTAGATATCGCTTCCGGTGGGTAAACCTGCGTGGTCAACGAAGATTTGACAGACGACTTTGTCATCCTGCCAGCGTGTCAACCACCATTCGTAGGAGGTGTAATCAACGACCACCGCAGCGACACGATCCGGACCCGGGGGCGGCGTCGCGGCAGCCGAGGCGCGTGAGGTCCGAGGGCCGAACGCAAGCGCCAGCCCGCTGAAAACCAGGAGGGTCACACCCGTTACCGTTCTAACCCGCAGATGTCTCATGTTGCCACGCAAGAAAAAAGGACTGCTCACATTATATAGCGGATTCTCGCCATTATGCAACTATATCAGCTGGCTGAGGTTGCGTGTTTAGATGATAGAATGATAACAAGCGTCCGGAAACTAAAAGTTCAACCGGAGATAAACGGAGATAAACGGAGTTTTGATCAGATAAACAGCAAACGAGCGAAAAAACGTCAAAGCCATCACGTTTATCAGATTATCCCTGTTCATCTCTGTTCATCCCCGGTGAATCCGAATTACTGAACGCTCTCTGATATACGAGGAAAAAAATATGTTGAAACGCAACGTGATTTTTTTAATGACCTTGCTGGCAATTTCCGCCTGTTCCAGGCCGGCAGCGCCCCCCCTGCTCCGGCTGCCACTTCCACTGGGGCGCCAACGGCTTCCGCCACTTTGCCGCCTACGCTGACGCCAATCCCCACGTTGACATCCACTCCGACGCTCACCCCCAGCCCGACGCCATTTGCGCCGTTTAACGTCACAGCCATGGTGGACAATCTCAATATCCGCACCAATCCGGGCTATTTATTCCCCGTCATTCGCATGTATAAACAAGGAACGGTATTCACCGTACTGGGCAAAGCCCCTGGCGGCGAGTGGTTCTACGTCCGGGCGCCGGAAAATATCGAGGGCTGGGTGTTTGGGATGTTGCTGGAGAGCGATGAAGACCTGCAGGCCGCGCCGGTCAGCGAACCAAAGGATGTGCAGGTCATCAGAGGCCGGGTGACGGATGCGCAAGGGACACCCATCCGCGGCATCGGATTTGCCATTGTGCAGGGTACCGGTGAACGTCCGCCCCGCAATGACGCTGTAACGGATGCCAATGGCGAGTTCTTTGCCTTTATGCCCGTCACCGCCAGCGGCATGTGGACAGTTGCCTTTGCCACCATTGCCTGTAAAAGCAATGTCTGGAAGGATGATCACTGCGCCAATTACAAGGATGAGTACACCGGCACGGTGGAACCGGCCTCGATGAGCGTCACGCTGCCTGTATCGGAGGAGTTGGTGTTTACGTGGAAGTAGATGGTTATTTCTAGTTGGGAGTACATGTCCATGCGGGGGAGGATAAAAGAAGGTAAAATAAAGGCATGAACACGAAAGTGCCGGCGCGTATCAGGAAACTGATGAAAGAGTTGAAGGAAGGACTCGTCCGCATTTATGGGGACAGATTGAAGGCCGTCTACTTGTACGGGTCCTACGCGCGTGGGGATTACCGTCAAGGCTCAGATGTGGATGTGATGATTTTGTTGAGCGATTATGAAGATTACTGGAGAGAATTGCGGCGATCCAGTGACTATGTCAGTGATGTTTCTCTTGAACATGATGTAACTGTAAGCTGTATCATCGTCAAGGAAGTTCAATGGAAACAGCCCGACAAGCCGGTGCTTTATAACATTCGTAGAGAAGGAATGCTTGCATGAAAGGGTATTCCAGTAAACTTCTTGCCAAAGCGCTGGATACGATCCAAGGCGCAGAGGGATTGCTCGATATGGGTAAAGCAGAGATCGCGGCAGGAAGGGCTTATTATGCAATGTTCTATGTGGCCGAGGCCTTGCTTTACGAAAAAGGATTGCAGTTCGGCCGGCATGGTCAGGTTATTGCGGCGTATGGGAAAGAATTTGCGAAAACAATGGAACTTGATCCCAAATACCATCGTTGGTTGAGAGCCGCGTTCGATACGCGTATTTCAGGGGATTATGATGTGGATACGGGTATTTGATACGCATGGCTTACTCCTTGAAATCGCGGTCAAAAGAGGCGTCATGGATTTTTCAAACACTCGTCGTGGTTATCCATGTTGCGCACGATCTTATCCTGTCCCGAGAATTCAAAGGAGAGCCGGTATTTCAGGTCTACGCGGGCTTCATAAACCCCAGGATGCCGCCGGATGGGGTGAACCTGTAAAGACGGGTGGCGCGGGTCGTCATCGAGCAATCGCAATGCCTTTTTGACCTTCTTTTGTATCTCTTCTGGCAGGCGGTCGTACGCTCGCACGAAACGCTCGGAAAAGATGATCGGCATGGCTATCCCTGCCGGTCGTGGTCGTCGAGGTATTTGATGGCCTCATCAATGTTGGCAAATTCCCTCACCCGCCCGGCCTTGATATCTTCATCGGCTTCACGCTCGCCTGCCTGCCAGCGGGGCGTCCAGAAATAGGCCTGGGAGCGTTCGATGGCAACCTGCGGGACCAGGCGCACGGTCCCGTCTTCTTCGATAATTACTTCCAGTAAATCACCTTCTTTCAGGTTGGCTTTGCGGCGCACGGCGGTGGGCAGGGTGATCTGATAGAGAATGGTATAATCCGAGTTGTCTGACAACTTCCCCTTTCCTCGCAAGGAGTTTCCTCGTATGACCACGATTGACCTTACCATTCACAAAGACCGCCGCGCCCGCGCCATCCAGCGCGCCCGCGAGCGCAATATTGTCATCCCCACTTTCGCCCAGATGAAAGACCCGGCCAAAATCCCGGCCAAAGTCAAGGAGTCGCTCAAGGACGTCGGCCTGTGGGACGTGCACCCGCGCAACCTGTTCCGCATCACCTGGCACAACGAACCCAGGGCCAAAGGCGAGACAACGAATGCCGCCGCTCACGGCGGCGGGTTCGGCGGCGTCAACTATCTCGAACTGCCCTCCTCGCTGACCGGCGTCCCGGCGCGCATCATCGTGCTGGTCGGCAAGTGGTTCCCGACCGGGGCGCACAAGGTCGGGGCGGCGTTCGGCTGTCTCGCACCGCGGCTGGTGACCGGTCAGTTCGACCCGACGACGCAGAAGGCCGTCTGGCCCTCGACCGGCAACTTCTGCCGCGGCGGCGCGTACGACTCGGCCCTGCTGGCCTGCACGTCCATCGCCATCCTGCCGGAAGGGATGAGCAAGGAGCGCTTCGAGTGGCTGGAGAAAATCGCCGGGGAGACGAGAAAGACCCCCGGCTCCGAATCGAACGTGAAGGAAATCTTCGACAAGTGCTGGGAACTGCGCAAGTCCGGTCAGGACCTGATGATCTTCAACCAGTTCGAAGAGTTCGGCAACTACCTGTGGCACTACGAAATTACCGGCCACGCCATGGAGGAAGTGCTCAAGGCGGTGATGGGGCCGCGCGACCGCTACCGGGGCATGGCCTCCGCCACCGGTTCGGCCGGCACGATTGCCAGCGGCGACTACATGAAACAGGTCTTCCCCGACAGTAAAATCGTCGCCAGTGAAGCCTTGCAGTGTCCCACCCTGCTGGAGAACGGCTTCGGCGCGCACCGCATCGAGGGCATCGGCGACAAGCACGTGCCGTGGATCCACAATACCAAGAACACCGACGTGGTCGTGGCGATTGACGACAACGCTGTGGTCAATCTCTCGCGGCTTTTCAACGAGCCGGCCGGACAGAAATATTTGGTGTCTAAAGGCGTTCCCGAGTCCCAAGTTACTAATTTACCACTCCTTGGCTTCTCCGGCATCTCGAACGTGCTCTCGGCCATCAAGGCCGCCAAGTACTACGAGATGGGCGAGGACGACATTATGCTGACCGTCCTGACCGACTCGATGGAACTCTACCAGTCCCGCCTGCAGGAAATGCACGCCGAATTCGGCGAGTACACTGCGGAGGACGCTGCCGCCGATTTCGCCCGTTACCTGCACGGACAATCCACCGACAACCTGCTCGAACTGCGCTACACCGACCGCCGGCGTATCCACAACCTGAAATACTTCACCTGGGTGGAGCAGCAGGGCAAGACCTACGCCGAAATTCAGGCAATGTGGAACGAACCGGATTACTGGACGGATGTCCAGAAGCAGGCCGACGAGATTGACGAGTTGATCGTGGAGTTCAATGAAGAAGTGGGAATAATGTAGTAGTAAGTGTAAGGGCGGAATGCTGTCCGCCCTTATTTTTCCACTGCCTTTTTCATTGCCATTAACTTGACAAATATACGCCATTGGCGTATATTTGCATTCACCTATGCAATTCATCGAAACCAGCGTCTTCACCCGCCAGGTTACAGCCTTGCTTGCCGATGACGATTATCGTCAATTGCAGGCGGCTTTATCTGTCCGTCCTGACGCCGGATCCATTATCCCGCATAGCGGTGGCCTGCGAAAGATGCGCTGGGCCTTGGCCGGGCGTGGGAAACGCGGCGGTGTGCGTATCATTTACTATTGGGTTGTGGCTCAGGAGCGTATCTTGATGCTCTTTATGTACCCAAAGAACGTTCAAGATGACTTGACGCCACAACAATTGAAGGTTTTGCGCACGATTATCGAAGAGGAGTACAAATGAAAGAAGAAATGTTTAATGAATTGGTATCCAGTGTGCGGGAAGGCGGAGAAATCTTGCGCGGCAGGAAGGCAGCAGCGCGTACGTTTGTGATCGAAGCGCCTGATGTCAAGGAAATACGCGCTGGTTATAAACTCTCTCAAAATGAATTCGCGGCGCTCATGGGAATCAGCGTCAAGACATTGCGCAACTGGGAGCAGGGTCGGCGCTCTCCCGAAGGCGCAGCGCGGGTATTGATGCAGGTGGCCGCAAAACACCCGGAGGTAATCTGGGATGTTGTGCGGGCAAAAGCAACACATTGATCGTGGAGTTCAACAGGGAAGCGAGGTTGGGGCAGCCGGCCGTAGACGGCGGACGATAGACCGTAGAGGGTGATCTTTGGACGATGAACCGAGGCTGGAGCATTTTTCCAGCCTCGGCTTTTTCTAGCCTAAATACCCCTTTGTCACGTTATTGTATGATCGGACGGATATTACGGTGATACACAACACGAATTTTATGCCGGGACCTTGCGTTTGATATCCTCCGGCATGGCTGTAATGAGCGCGCGCAAGGCTTTGTTCACGGCTTCGGGCGTGGTGAACACTTCCGCCACGTCCGGGTCCAAGACAACCACCAATGGCGTTTCGCCTGCCTGGTCTGCAAAGCGGTTGGGGCGCGATCTGCTGTAATCGAAACGGTACTCGGCGCGCATTTCGCCTACTGAATTCTTTTTGGATTTAGAAGGTGTATTCTTCATGGATGCGCGCCAGCGGGTTGTTGAACACCGTCAGCGCTTCGTCAAAATTGACATGGTGCTTGTGAACATTGAAGGCCGCTTTTCTTGGATCACATTCAAAGCGCATGGTGGAATTCAGCCTTGTTGGCAATAGGTTTCGTCGGTGAAAATTATAGCACTATTTGCGTTGAGTCTTTTCCCGTTTTGGTGTAAAGTTAACCCATGCTCACTCCCACCTCCCTCGTTCTGGTCTGTCTCCTCCCGTCCCCGCGCGACTTGGAGATTGCGCGGCTTTTGGGCTGGTACCGCATCCCGTTCCGCACCGCCCCCAAAGTCGTTGCCGTGGACTATCTGGCTTTTTACCAGCCGGGTTCTTTCGGCGAGCAGTCCGGCCGCATCGAGTGGACTGCCCCGGTGCGCGGCCACGAACTGGCGACGCGTGCCGAACTCCTGCGCGACGAAGCCGACCATCCGCGGGCGCGCGAAGAATATTTCAAGATTCAACTCGGTCCGCTGGAAAGGTTGAAAGAGCCAATCCTGGCCGAAAAGTGGCGGCGGCTGACGTTTCTCTACACCACCGGCGAATATCTCCTGAAAGCCCATTCTCTAAATGATTTAGTCGTCCAAAGCGACGAGCGGCAGTTGCTCTGGCAGTCGCTGCGTGAGAGGGCCGAAAATGAGCAGTTGTATAAGACCGATTTACCCGAAGCGGATATTCCGCCGGAAGTGCTGATCGCTTTACTGGGTATCAAAGAAGTCCAGGCACCTTACGATGCGCAGGAGCAGGAACATGGCAATTTTGATTAAAGGCGGCACACTCATCACCGCCTCCGAAATCTTTGCAGCCGATATTTTTGTGGAGGGGGAAAAAATTGTTCAAATCGGGCAGAATTTACAGGCCGAAAATGCTGAGACCGTAGACGCTACTGGCAAACTCATCCTGCCCGGCGGCGTGGACCCGCACGTCCACCTCGACCTGCCCATGTTTGGCACGGTCTCCTCGGACGACCATTACACCGGCACGAAGGCGGCTGCCTTTGGCGGGACGACTACCGTGATTGATTTTGTCTCCTTCGACTTTCCCACCTTCCGGGAGTCGGTTGGCGCCTGGCACAAAAAGGCAGAGAAAGCCGCCGTGGACTATTCCGCCCACATGAACCTGACCCGCCTCGACGACGCCGTCGCCGCCGAGATCCCGTCATTGCGTGAAATGGGTATCACCACCCTTAAGGTATTTACCGCCTATAATAACCGTCTGCGCCTTTCCGATGGCGACATCTTCCGCGCTTTGCAGATTGCCAGAGACAACGGCATGTTGGTCATGCTTCACGCCGAAAACGGCGATGTCATCGAGCAACTGGTCACTGACGCGCTGAATACTGGACACTGGCAACCCGAATGGCATGCCAAAACCCGTCCCGCCTGGGGCGCGGTCGAGGCGACCCTGCGCGCCTGCGCCCTGGCCGCCCAGGCCGATGCGCCGCTGTACGTCGTCCACATGAACGCGGCGGGAGAGGTGGACATGCTGCGCTATGCCCGTGAGCGCGGCGTCAAGGTGATGGGCGAAACTTGCCCACAGTATCTGTTTTTCACCGAAGACCATCTGCGCCGTCCGGACGGGGCGAAATGGGTCTGCTCGCCGCCGATGCGAACAAAGGCCGACAACGCCCGTCTGTGGGAAGGACTGGCGGACGGCACAATCCAAACCATCGGCACGGACCACTGTCCGTTCTTCTTCGATGGCACGAAACCGATTGTTTATGAGGGCAAAGAAGTCGCCATCCTCGGCAAGGAACTGGGCCGGGACGATTTCACCAAAATCCCCAACGGACTGCCCGGGGTGCAGGACCGGTTGCCGGTTTTGTGGACAGCAGGCGTCGGGTCCGGGAAGCTAACGGCAAACCAGTTCGTGGCGCTCACCTCCACCAATCCAGCCAAAATCTTCGGTCTGTACCCGCGCAAGGGCGCGCTGCTGCCCGGCTCCGATGCGGACATCGTCATCTGGGATCCGCAGAAAAAGGTCAAGTACGGCGTGGTGCACAGCCACCAGCGCACGGATTACAATCTGTACGAAGGCTGGGAGTTGACCGGCTACCCCGAAAAGGTTTTTCTGCGGGGAAAACTTATCGTGGATGGCGAGAAGTGGCTGGGCAAGGCTGGCGGCGGGCAGTTCCTGCACCGGCAGCCGGGTGCGGCAATCCTGTAGCGCGGAACAAAAAGGGGGTTGTAAGCATCATTGGGTTGAAAGGAGAGAACCCATGAATAAGCGTTTGCACATGGTTTTTGCATTGGCGGCGATCGCGTCGCTGCTCTTATCCGCCTGCGGGCCGTCCGGCGGAACGGTGGCCGCCTCGCAACTGAAGCGGGTCACCGATCCGGATGTTGCCCCGGCCGATTTGCAGGAACTGGTCGCCGGGAACAACGCCTTCGCCTTCGACATGTACCGGGCGGTGCGTTCCTCGGACGATAACCTGTTCTACTCGCCTTACAGCATTTCCCTGGCCCTGGCGATGACTTACGCCGGGGCGCGCGGCGAGACTTCCAGCCAGATGGCCTCCACCCTGCATTACACCCTGCCCGATGATCGCTTGCATCCGGCTCTCAACGCCCTCGACCTCGATCTGGCGCAACGCCCCGAGCAGGCTTCCGGTGTATCTGAAAAACAACGTTTTGAATTGAACATTGTCAACTCGATGTGGGGGCAAGTGGACTGGCCCTTCCTGCCTGAATTTCTCGATACGCTGGCGTTGAATTACGGCGCGGGAATGCGGCTGGTGGATTATCAGACTGCCCCCGAACCAGCCCGCAAAGCGATCAATGCTTGGGTCAGCGATGAGACAAAAGGCAAAATCGAAGATTCGATCCCTCAAGGGGTCATAGACAGGTTGACGCGCTTGGTGCTGGTCAATGCCATCTATTTCAAGGCCGCCTGGGAATATCCGTTCGAAGAATCGCTCACCGAAGATGGCCCGTTCCACCTGCTGGATGGCAGTACGGTCAGTGTGCCGATGATGTCGCTGGATACCCCCGAACGGTTGGGATATTTGGAGGGAGACGGTTTCCAAGCCGTCTCGCTGCCCTATAAAGGCGGGCTGGCCGAGATGGTCATCCTGCTGCCCGATGAGGGACAGTTCGAAACCTTCCAGACTTCCCTGACGGCGAATCGTTTCGCTGAAATCCTGTCCGGCATCGAGACCCAATCCGTGAATCTGACCATGCCCAAATTCAGTTTTACCCGCGACCTCAGCCTGAACGAAATGTTGGTCGGAATGGGCATGAACGACGCCTTTGATCCCGCTCTCGCCGATTTCTCTGGCATGGACGACTCGCGCGACCTTTACATTCAGGCCGCGCTACACAAGGCGTTCATTGCAGTGGACGAAGCCGGGACAGAGGCGGCCGCATCTACCGCGATCATCATCGGTCTGACATCCATGCCGATATCAGAAATCAATATCAGGATTGACCGCCCGTTCATCTTCGTCATCCGCGATAATCCAACCGGCTCGATCTTGTTCCTCGGGCGGGTGGTGAATCCTAATTCTGACGGCGAGTAAGCGCTGGAGAATAAGCCCCCTTCTAAATCCCGCCCCGGTTTGGCTTTAAATCAGCCCGACCTGCTTGCCGACCCTTTCAAAAATTTCCAGCACACGCGCCAACTGCGCATCGGTGTGGCTGGCCATGTAACTGGTGCGGAGTAATTGCCGTCCTTCGGGAACGGCGGGCGAAAGAATGGGGTTGACAAAGACCCCGGATTCAAAAAGCGTCTTCCAAGTCAACAGTGTGCGCATATCGTCGCCGATGATTATGGGGATGACCGGCGTCTGCGAGTTGCCGATATCGAATCCCAGACGGCGAAACTCGCCCCGCATTCGTTCGCCGATGGCGTTCACGCGTTGAGCATGCTGCGGTTCCTCGCGCATGACATGCAAAGCCGCTAATGCTGCGGCCGCGTTGGCCGGAGGGATGCTGGCGCTGAAAATCAAGGCGCGGGCGTGGTGTTTGATGTAGTGAATGACATCTTCATCCCCGGCGACAAAACCGCCCAGTGAGGCGAAGGATTTGCTAAAGGTGGACATAATGAGGTCGGTGCCTTCCGTGACCCCGAAATGGGCCGCCGTGCCTCGTCCGCCGCCCAGTACGCCCGTGGCGTGGGCGTCATCCACCATCAACCGCGCTCCGTATTGTCTGCACAGGGCGGTAATTTCGGGCAGGGGAGCAATATCGCCCTCCATGCTGTACAGACCGTCAACCACCACCAGTTTCCCTTTGTCGTCCGGAATGGCGGCCAGAACACGCTTGAGGTCGGCCATGTCGTTGTGGCGGAAGCGTTTGGTTTCGCCCCAGCCGAGACGGGCGCCATCCACGATACTGGCGTGGTCGTATTTATCCAGAATGACCACGTCGCTGCGGCTGACCAGCGCGCTGATGACTCCCAGATTGACCTGCATGCCGGTGGAGAAGACGAGCGCGGCGGGTTTGCCGACCCATTCGGCCAGTTCGCGCTCCAGTTGTTCGTGCAGTTCCAGCGTACCGTTCAGGAAGCGCGAGCCGGTGCAACTGGTGCCAAAGCGGACAATCGCATCCAAGGCGGCCTGCTTGACTTTGGGATGCGTGGTCAAGCCCAGATAATTGTTGGAGCCGCACATAATGAGCCGGTGACCTTGATACTCCACTTCCGTGCCTTCGTTTTCGGTTAGGGGAATGAAATAGGGGTAATACCCCGATTGTATGGCCTCTCTGGCGGCAGTAAATTGAGGGCATTTTTCAAAGATGTCCATGCTCTCCTCCGGATTATTTGGTCTGACCGCGGCTTGCCATTGCGTCTAAAACAGCAAAGACCCACGATTTGGGCAAGCGCGTGTTCAACCAGTAGATTAATTGCACATCCAAGGCGGGGAAAATCAAAAATCGTCCTTTTGCCGCCTGTCGTAATATGATCTGGGCGACCTGCTCCGGTTTCATCGCCTTGGCTGTGCCGGAAATGGCCTTGGTCTCCGGCGGCTTGAATTGATTTTCGTAATCCAATTGGGGCGTCTCTGTATCCGGCGGAAAGACGACCGAGACGCGGATGCCATATCGCTTCATTTCCGCCCGCAGGACTTCTGAGAAACCTGCCACGGCAAATTTGGATGCGCCATAGGCTGTGTAACCGAACACACCGATAAACCCGGCCACCGATGAGATGTTTATAATGTGGCCGGAGCGGCGCGCCATCATACCCGGCAGCACGGCTTTGGTCACATAAAGCGTGCCAAAATAATTGACAGCCATCATCCAGCGGAAGATCTCCGCTGAAAGGTCTTGCACGTAACCAGGATGCGCCGCACCGGCTGAATTAATGACCACGTCCGGCACGCCTGCCTGATCCTTCGACAGCCCTTCGACAAGCTCAGGGTGACAGCTCAGGACGGCGCCCTTGACCTGTTCGACGGCGGAAAAGGCCTGCTCTGGCACGGAAAGATCAGCGCTCACCATCCCAAAGCGTTGTTCAGGCCGGATAGCGGCTGCTTTGACCTGTTCGAGCGCCGCTTCCAATCCTTCTCTCCGGCGGGCAATCAGCCATACGTGACCACCCTGCGCGGCCAGCAAACGGCCGAGGGCCAGGCCAATGCCGCTGGAGCCGCCGGTGATAAGAACTGTTTTATTGTTCCAATGTGCGTAACGGGTGGGCATGTGGAATTTCCTCCGAAAGCGTG
>JBDRTP010000277.1:0-3545 GCA_043823965.1 Chloroflexota bacterium | reverse complement strand
GCCGTCCTGCGCGGGCTGGATGCGGCGCGCCAGTCCCTCGACCGCGAGCAAGAACTCGGCTTCGACGCGCGCGGCCTGCTGCGCCACGAATCGCGTCTGCAAGCCGACCTGCGCGTGGCGACGATGCCCGATGACCTTGACCCGGATGAAATTGTCCAGCGCGACGTCAAAGAATGGAAACGGCTGATCGAAAATGCCCAGCCGATTGTGACGCACGTCATGGGCGCGCTGGCGGCCGGGCGAGATTTGGAGGACGCTAAAGTCAAGGCTGATATTGTTGCTCAAGTTTTGCCGTTGATCGAAGACTTGCCGGATCCCGTCGTGCGAGATTCTTATCAGCAGAAACTGGCGCGCTTCTTACGAGTAGACGAACGCACTTTAATGAGTCGCCAGGTCAAAGGCGCCGCCCTGAGCCTGTCGAAGGGTCCGAGAACGAGGCGGCCGCGCCCGAAAGTGGAAGCGACCACGCCGACCGAGACCCTGAAGCCCAAAGCCGCAGCGGTCTCCCCGTCACACAAGATTGGGGCACACTGCCTGAGCCTCCTGCTGCGCCGCCCGGACCTGCTCTACCGTCTCGACCGCGTCCTGCAGGAGGCTGACCTGAGCCGTCTCTCGCCGGAAGATTTCGAGTATACTGACCATCAGATGCTCTTCCGCCTGGTGCGCCAGTCGCTCGAGCAGGACGCCAACGACGCCGACCAGTACCTTCACCAGAACCTGCCGGCTGCGCTGTCCGACCTGACCGACGACCTGCTGGCGAATTCGTTGTCACTCGACCCGGTGGACGACCGCCTGTTGGAGGATCTTTTCCGGGGCGTCATCAAGATCCGCCGCCTGGGGTTGGACGAGAGCATCAACCAACTGCGCTTTTTACAAGAGGACGCCCAGCAACAGGGTGACTTGCGCGCTGCTTCTTATCTGGAAATGGTGTCACATTACCGGCGTTCACGCAATGCCCTGGATCAAGCCAGCCTGAAGCTGACCGAAAGGCGTCAAGAGTGATTTATGGTCGCGCAGTCGGCGACCATTATGCCCCGAAGGGGTATTATGCCTCGCAAATCGAAACCCAAGCCTCGCCTCCCCCGCTATCCGCAAGGCTCGGCGCTACCTGAACCTGGGCCTGCCGACCTGATCGCTGCCATTCCAGTAGTGGTCCCGGTCGAGCCGGAACTGGATGAGGAGCTAGAAGATGAACTCGAGCCGGATGTGAGCAGCATCCTCCAAAATGGCGAGGATGTCAGCGACCTGAGTATTGAAGAGCCGCTTGATCTGCGTATCCCAGCGTTGGCCGTCGAGCTATCTGATGACCCGGTGCGCTTGTATCTGGGCGAGATCGGCCAGGTGAAATTACTGGATGCGGACAGCGAGTTCCGCTTGGCGACGATGATCGAAGCCCGCTGCCTGATCCTGACCCTCGCCCGACGGCGCACGTCGGGCCGTCGCGCCAGATCCAACGAGGTCACGACCTATCACGATATGCTGGGTGAACTAATCACTGCCTGGGGGCGGATGCAGGAAGATGCCAAACGCCTGGGCACCGGCCTGCCGAATGCAACCCTGATGCTGGCCGAAGCTCAAATGCTCCACCAGACCTGGGAGACCAAAAACCCCTCCTACCTGCGCTCTTACCTGGAGAGCGAGATGTGGGGCAAGGACCCTTTGTGGGATAGCCTGGTCAGGCATACTTACAACGTCTTCCTATCGTTCTACACCCTGCCGGAAGGATTCAGCGGGTGGCTGCTCAAGCACCTGCGCGCCCACAACGCCTTACCCGCGCAGCGCACCCTGTACCGCAATCTGCCCGACGAGACCGAACTCAAGCGCGAGATCGAGAACATGCGCCAGCGGGCGGATGAAGCCAACGTTTCCATTATCCGTGCCAATTTGCGGCTGGTGGTCAGTGTGGCAAAGCGTTATTTGGGACGCGGTATCTCATTATTGGATCTGATCCAGGAAGGCAACCTGGGTCTGCTGCGGGCGGTGAATAAGTTCGACCCGCGGCGCGGCTACAAATTCAGCACCTACGCCACGTGGTGGATCCGCCAGTCCATCAATCGCTCGATTGCCGAGCAAGCCCGCACCATCCGCATCCCGGTGCATCTCTTTGAGTCCATCACCCGCATTTTGCGGATTCAGCGTTCGCTGACGCAACAATTGGGGCGCGACCCGACCAACGAGGAACTGGCACTGGAGGTCGGTTTTCTCAGCCCGGCGGATGTGCAAGCCGTCCTGCGTTCGCAGGCTGAGGACACGCCCCTCGACCCGCTGGTGCAACGTCGTTGGGGTCTAGCCACCTTGAAGATAGACAGCGTCCTGCGCTCGGCCGAGGAGCCGGTCTCGCTCGAAGGCCCGGTGGGGGGCGAGGATTCCAGTCAACTGGGGGATTTCATACCAGATGAAGATGCCCTCGAGCCGCTGGATGCTGCCTCGCGTGAGATGCTGCGCGAGCAGGTGCAGCGCGCTCTGGCGGCCTTATCCGAGCGCGAGCGCCAGGTGCTCGAACTGCGCTTCGGTCTGGTTGACGGTAAGGACCACACATTGGAGGAAGTCAGCCTCTACTTCGACGTGACGCGCGAGCGCATCCGCCAGATCGAATCCAAGGCGCTGAGAAAATTAAGGCACCCGACACGCAGCCGGCATTTGAAAGATTATTTGGCGTAGTTGCTCACAACCAACGAGTTTATCTTTGGCGCTACGAACTTGTGAAAACAAGGAATGCAACTCCATGAATTTTGACAAATTCATGGAGTTGATGTATAGTATATTCATGTTTGCACGCGCTTACGAACCCCTTGATGCTCATCTCCAGCCTGACAAGGTGCTGGTAATTTATGGTCCCCGCAGGGTGGGCAAAACCACCCTGTTGCAAGGTTACTTGAAACAAACTGGGTTGAAGTACAAACTCGACTCAGGTGATAATATTCGCACACAGCAAATCCTGAGTTCGCAGGATTTCAACCAGATCCTGCCATACATCGAAGGCTATGAATTGCTTGCGATTGACGAAGCACAGAACATTCCTAATGTTGGCATGGGTTTGAAAATTATTGTAGACCAGGTGCCAGGGATCAGCGTCGTCGTAACCGGTTCGTCTTCTTTTGAATTAGCCGGACAAGTTGGCGAGCCGCTGACCGGGCGCAAGCGCACGCTGACGCTCTATCCGCTGGCACAGTCCGAATTACTTTCCACTTACAATAAATTTGAACTGCGCGAGCACTTGCCGGACTTTCTCATCTTTGGCGCATACCCCGAAGTGCTGCAGGCCTCTACCCGGCAGGCGCGCATCGAAGTGCTGACCGAGATCGCGAACGCGTACCTGCTCAAGGATATTTTGGCGTTTGACCGCGTCAAAAACTCACGTACTTTGCTCGACCTGCTCAAACTGCTGGCATTTCAGGTAGGGAGTGAAGTTTCTCTAACTGAGCTGGCTACCCAGATTGGTGTTGATGTGAAGACCGTCCAACGTTATTTGGACTTACTGGAAAAAGCTTTTGTCGTCCTTCGCCTGAATGGGTTCAGCCGTAACCTGCGCCAGGAAGTGACCA
>JBDRTP010000276.1:0-6722 GCA_043823965.1 Chloroflexota bacterium | reverse complement strand
GCCCTCCTGCGTCATGCGCTTGCCAGCCAGTTTGAGCAGGCGCGCTTTCACCTCCTCCGGCAGCGATGGCGAGTTGCGCACGTCGAAACGCAACTGCGCCGCCGTCGCCACTTTGTTGACGTTCTGCCCGCCGGGGCCGGAGGCGCGGACGAAGGCGAAGGTCAGTTCGCGCTCGTCGAGGGAAATGGAAGGCGTGATTGTCAGCATAGGCGAATGAGTTAACCGCAGAGAACGCCGAGTTCGTAGAGGGTTTATTTTTTTGGCTCTCTGGGGGTTACCGTGATTCATACATCCCCGAACTACGGGGGTACACGGATTGCACGGATTTCACGGAATCTCACCGAGTAGGCCTTCGGCGGAGAAAACTTTATTAAATCCGTGTTTTTTCCGTGTGCGTCCGTGCCGAAGGCCTACTCGGTAATCCGTGTCCAAAAGGTTTTTATCACGGCAATTCCCAATGAGCCATTTTTTTCCGCGTTCTCCGCGTTCTCAGCGGTGAAAGGAGCGATTACGCCATCTCGGCGTTGATCTTGTCCAGGCTTTCGCGCCCAGGCCGCAGCTCCGCCTCGGTCAGCCGGTTGAGCGGAGTTTCAGGCAGGTTATACAGGTCGGTCAGCGCCGGGCGGCTGGTATCCACGTAAATCAGGCCGGTCGTCAGCCAGTTCTCCCGCTGGGCTTCTTCCATCATCCGCAGCGCCTGCCAGCGGTCGGTCGGATCATATTCTTTTTCGAGTTTCTTCAAAATGACCTGTGAGCCGTCGTGCAGGGTCACTTCCCTGACCGTACCCTGCTCGAATTCATCCGCCAGCATGATTTCATCCAATGCAGGAATGAAGGAAATTTCGTGCAGCGGAGCTTCGTGGTCTTTGCCCCAGGTGTAGGAATGAAAGGCGTTTTCCTGGTTGTTGAAGGTCACGCACGGGCTGACGATGTCCAGCACGGCGATGCCATGGTGGGCGATGCCGGCCTTGATGAGTTCCTTGACCTGCTTCGGGTCGCCCGCAAACGAACGCGCCACGAAAGTTGCATTGGAGACCAGCGCTTCCATGCAGATATCCACTGGCATGTAGGGGTTGGTGCCTTGATGCTTGAGGCTCAGACCGACCTCGGCGGTGGCCGAGAATTGGCCCTTGGTCAGGCCGTAGACGCCGTTGTTTTCGACGATGTAGAGCATCGGCGCGTTGCGGCGAACGAGGTGCTTGAACTGGCCCATGCCGATGCTGGCCGTGTCGCCGTCGCCGGAGACGCCAATCGCCTCCAGTGAGGTATCGCCAAACAGCGCGCCGGTGGCCAGCGAGGGCATGCGTCCGTGCAGGCCGTTGAAGCCGAACGAGCGGTTCAGGAAGTAGGTCGGGCTTTTGCTGGAGCAGCCGATGCCGCTGAACTTCATGATTTCTTCCGGCACAATGTCCAGTTCGTAACAGGCGGCGATGATCTGGCTGGCAATTGAGTTGTGGCCGCAGCCCTGGCAGAGCGTGCTGGGCGCGCCCTTGTAATCGTTTTTGGTCATACCGGCGCGGTTGGTCTGCGCGGCGGGAGCGGGTGTAGCCATTATTCGACCTCCTGCGACAGGATGGCGTTCTTGACCCAAGCGGCCGTGAGCGGCAGGCCGTCGGAGTGGCCGGCATAGCGGAACTTTGCCGCCTCGCCGGGCATGGCGATGGTCAGGATTTGTTTCAACTGGCCGTCGCGGTTGGCTTCGACAAAATAGATGCGTTTGTGTTTTTTGACAAATTCCTGGACTTCGGGCGTGCAGGGCAGGGCGCGCAGGCGCAGAAAATCGGTTCTTGGACCGTCAGCCTGCCGCAAAAGAATCCGCGCCTCTTCCACCGCTGGAACGACCGAGCCGTAGGCGAGGATGCCCACCTCGTTGCCGTCATCTTCAATCACCGCTTTGGGAACGTACTGCCGCGCGGTTTCCATTTTTCGGTGCAGGCGGGCCATGTTCTTTTCCCAGGTTCCGGCATCTTCAGTATATTTGGCGTTTTCGTCGTGACCGGTGCCGCGTCCGAACCAGGCCGCGGCCGGGTGCTTGTTGCCGGGCAGGGTACGGTACGCAATTGCGTCGCCGTCCACGTCGCGGTAGCGGCCCCAGTTGCCTTCCAGTTTTTTCAGGTCTTCTTCCCAAAGCACTTTGCCTCTGTCCATCGGCGCATCGGGATACAGGAATGGGTCGGTCATCCACTGGTTCATGCCGAAATCGAGGTCGGTAAGCACGAAGACCGGTGTTTGCAGGCGCTCGGCAATATCAAAGGCGCGCCAGCCAAACTCGAAGCACTCGCTGACCGAGCCGGGCAGCAAAATGACGTGATTGGT
Source organism: Chloroflexota bacterium (assembly GCA_043823965.1). Taxonomy (GTDB): domain Bacteria; phylum Chloroflexota; class Anaerolineae; order Anaerolineales; family Villigracilaceae; genus CG2-30-58-95. The sequence continues at coordinate 4,406 of JBDRTP010000276.1, read as the reverse complement.
ATCGCCGTGTCCCATGAAGTAACTCAAATTCAAATCGCCCTGCGAGGTGCGGGTGGGCAGGCCGGTGGACGGCCCGATGCGCTGCACGTCCCAGATGACAATCGGCACTTCGGCGTAGCAGGCCAGCCCGGCATATTCGGTCATCAGCGAGAGACCCGGGCCGGAGGTGGAGGTCATCGAGCGCAAACCGGCCCAGCCCGCGCCGATGGTCATGCCGACTGCGGCCAGTTCGTCTTCGGCCTGGAGGACGGCGCAGGTGTTTTTGCCGTCCGCATTTTTGCGCAGTTGCGGCAGGTATTCATTCATCGTTTCGGCCAGCGAGGAAGCGGGTGTGATGGGATACCAGCCGACGAACTGCACGCCGCCGTAGATGGCGCCCAGCGCGGCGGCGGTGTTGCCGTCGGTCATAATCAGGCCGCTGGTTTTGTCCATTGGCTCGACGTAGAACGAATCCGACTTCTTCAGATTCTGGGCGGCCCACCTGGCGCTGGCTTTGACGGTGACGAAGTTGGAATCCACCGTCTTCTCTTTGCCTTTGAAATGCACCATCAGGGCTTCACGGATTTTATCCAGCGGAATACCGAGGATGTGCGCCAGAATGCCGACGTAGACCATGTTGGCGATGTAATCCATTAATTTGGGAGAGACATCTGCGCCCTTGATCAATTGCTTGACCGGCATCGGGTAGATAGAAACGTCGCTGCGGGTGATGGGCGTTTTGATATCTTCCGCGCCGAGTAGGTGCTGCGCATAGAAAAACGCCCCGCCGGGCAGAACAGATTCCAGGTCCCGCGCGAACGAGGCTGGATTCATAGCGATGACGATTTCATGCTCGTCGCGCCGGGCGGTGAATCCATCCTTATTGACGCGGATGGTGTACCAGGTCGGCTGTCCCTGGATGTTGGACGGGAACAGGTTCTTGCCCGAAACCGGGATGCCCATCTTGAACAGGGCGCGCAGCAGTGCTGTGTTGGCGGTCTGGCTTCCCGATCCGTTGACCGTGGCGACGGTGATGGAAAAATCGTTGATGATTTTCTCAGACATGGAATTCCTCGTGTTTGTGCGCAGCACCCTTCGATGAACTCAGGGCATCGCCTACTCGGTAGGGTTGGTATCTTATCCGCCGGAGGGATGGGTTGGCGCCTCCATCCGCGGTTTGGAAAGCCGGCCTACTTTTCTGGTAGTGACGTTGAAGCCAGCATCTGATGGATCAGATCGGTGTGTTCAAGCAGGGCAGTGTAGCCGGCTTCGTCGTCGTGAGAACAAATGGCATTCACCATTTTTTGGTGAAAATTCCATACTTCCATGAGGTAATTAAGATCAGTGTAATAGTTCAAGCCGATGGCTTCGTAAGCCTCCCAGTATGCTTCCAGCAAACCGATCACGAAAGGGTTATTCAAGCGTTGATAAATAAGCAGGTGCAACTGGCGGTGTTCGCTGTGGGGGAGTTGGATCGGTGAGCCGTTCAATTTCCCGAAAGCGCGGGCGACGAGCGAGCGCAACTCGGCGAAGTCCTCCTCGGTCAGCCGGCGGACGGCTTCGTGCCAGTAGGCTTTTTCGATGTGCTGGCGCAGATCAGCAAAAGCCTGGAAGTGGATTTCATCCAGGGCGAGGGCGTAGGTCAAACTCTGCCGGACGGCTGGGAGGAATGAAAACGGTCTGCGGCGGATGCCGGTGCGCGGGCGTACCTCAACGAAGCCAAGGGCGCGCGCTACCTCGAGCTGCTCGCGCAAGACCGCTATGCCAATGCCTAATTCCTCGCTCAGATTTTTGAGCGCGGGTAAACCTTGCTCCTCAGCCTGATCGTGAGCAGCCAGGTAATGAATGAAACTGGACATGCCGTTTGGGGCAGCGCTCTCGCGAGACATGGTAAGATAAATTCGATTAATCAGATTATTGAACGCGAGTATAGCACCAACCCCTGCAACGGTCAATAGATGATTTGGTTCTTGCCAGGGTGTTCTTAAAGTTGCGGTGAGACCTCCCAATTTTCGAGGATCGAACCGCGAAGCCACGAAGAACGCCAAGAAAACTTCTAAAAAATCTTCGTGACCTTCGCGTCTTCGCGGTGAAGATTTATTGCATATGACTTAAAGAACACCGTGTGGTTCTGCTTGGATTATTTTAGAGAAAGCATCCCATTGCTTTGCCGGTCGCCCCTTATCCCTTCAAAAACTCGGCTGCCACGCTCGCCATCAAAGCCGCGCCGCGCGGCAGGGCTTGTTCATCGAAATCGAAGCGCGGGTGATGGTGACTGGCATCCAGCCCCTTTTCCTTATTGGCCGAACCGAGAAAGATGAAACAGCCGGGCACTTTTTCCATCATGAAGGCAAAATCTTCCGAGCCCATCGTTATGTAATTGGACGTCTCGAGAGTACTTTCAGGCAGGATTTGTCCGGCGACTTTCTGGGCACGGGCAGCGATCGCAGCGTCATTGATAACTGCCGGAGTCAGGCGCCGTAACTCGACTTCAGCGCGACAGCCCATTGTCTCCGCCAGACCATAAACAATGATCTCGAAGCGTTCGAGCACTTTTTCCCGAACTGAAGGTTCAAAGGTGCGGATCGTCCCGGCGAGTTGGACTTCTTGCGGGATGACGTTGAACACCTCGCCGCCGTGGATGGTGCAGACGCTGACGACCGCGGCTTGCAGCGGCGCTATGTTACGCGCCACCACGCTCTGCAAAGTCGTGATGATGTGCGCCGCGGCCAGCAGTGGGTCGTTCGCGAGATGTGGAGCCGCGCCGTGCCCGCCTTTGCCGCGCACCTTGATTTTGAATATCTCCGCGCCGGCCATGGCAGGGCCGCTGCTGATCCCAATCCAGCCGAGTGGCTTTTCGTTCCACAAATGCAGGCCGATGATCATGTCCGGTTTCGGGTTGTCCAGCGTGCCTTCGGCGATCATGCCTTCCGCGCCGCCCAGGCCTTCCTCGGCGGGTTGGAAGATCAATTTGAGGCTCCCGGCCAGTTCGCTGCGATGGGTGTGCAGGATTTTTGCAACCGTCAGGCCGATGGCAGTGTGACCGTCGTGACCGCAGGCGTGCATCACGCCCGGATTCTGCGAGGCATACGCCGCGCCCGTTTCCTCCAGAACAGGCAGGGCATCCATATCGAAACGCAGGGCGATGAGCGGGCCAGGTTTAGCGCCCTCCAGCAAGGCCACCACGCCGGTCTTTGCGATTCCGGTATGCACCTCCAGGCCAAGGGAAGTCAATTCACGCGCCACGATCCCGGCTGTGCGCACTTCCTTGAAACCAATTTCGGGGTGCATGTGAAAGTCACGCCGCAGGGATTGGGTATATTCAAAAATAGATTGGGCTTCAGCGAGAAAATCGGGCATGGGAAACTCCTAAGAAAGTGTTTGAAAATCCAAAATCAACCGGAGATGAACGGAGATAAACGTCAATTGCTTATGATAAACGGCGCAAAACGGGCTGGATAGTCTCCCTTTCCAGTGCGGTTATCGAAGATGGCGAAAGTTAACCGCGAAGACGCGCACCGTCCCGGTGTCCTTCGGGAAAGAACGCCAAGAAAACCTTTATAAAAAGCCTTCGCGGGCTTCGTTTCTTCGCGGTTCATATTACGGATAAACTCTAATGATTACCGAACTTGACCACGCGGAATTTTTCCTCGTAAATCGGGTCTTCATCCGTGCTTTCGGGTGAATGCCGGCTGCGCATACGTTTTTCGAATTCGGCCGGGTCGCCGATCTGGCTCTTGTGTTCCTTCAGGGCGCGGATCTTGACTTCCCACGTCTCGGTCACATCCAGCGTCACGTTCGGCTGGGCGGTCAACGAGACCCAAACCTGGCGCGGGGTATGCGCTTCCAGCCCCTCGTCTTTTAGAAGCTCCGGAAAGAAGAGTGGATTTCCGGCGGCGGGAAAAACTGCATCCAAGACAACCTGGCCGGCATAACGGTGGTCCGGATGGTTGATGCCATAGGTTGTACTGGGGAATAAATTCGTCGGGTCGCAGGTGACGAGGATATCCGGCTTCTCCTGGCGGATGGCGCGCACCACTTCGCGGCGCAGGTCAAGGGTTGGGAGAAGGTAGCCGTCCTCCAGGTCCAGAAAGCGGACGCTCTGGATGCCGAGGATGGCTGCCGCGGCGCGTTGTTCTTCGTGGCGCAGGAGGCAGACTTTCTTGGGTGCAATTTCACCATCCGAGCCTTTGTCGCCGCAGGTGAGCAGGAGATAATGGATTTCGTGCCCGGCCTTCGCCCAACGGGCCAGCGTGCCTCCGCAGAAAAATTCCGGGTCAGGCGGATGGGCCAGGATGACCAGGATCTTTTGATGGGTTTGCCAGTTGTCGGTCATAAGAGGGTAGAGAGTGGAGAGTAGAGAGTGGAGAGTGGAGAGGGGAAAGGGGAAAGTGGAAAGTGGAAAGTGGAGAGTAGAGAGTGGAGAG
>JBDRTP010000275.1:0-13714 GCA_043823965.1 Chloroflexota bacterium | reverse complement strand
CCTGCAGCCAGTCGCTCGGATCCGAAGACCCTCTTTCGCACACTCAGCGACATCCTGTGCGGCACTCCGCCTTTATGACGCCCGACCCTGCCACCCGGCGGAGAACGGGGCAGGCGGACGCGGCCTCGCTTCTAGGGAGACCGGCTGTTTATGCGCTCGCCTCTTCGGCTAGCTCAGAGCAAGCTTAGGCGGCGAGGGGCATAGCAGCGTAGGAAGTGCGGTTGGCACTTGATTTTTTGCGCTGGTTTAACGAGTTCGGCGCCTCTCGGCTCGCATTCCGGGACCAGCCTCTTCCGTCGAAGCCTGTCATCCCCAAAGTACGGGGACTTTCCCCAGAAAACGGGGACATTGCCCGGTAATTCTATTATAGCATAAATTCTAGCCACCTGACACTTTGGCAGCAATTCTCAATATGTCATTGCGAGCGCACCCGTTCGCTTCGCTCAGGGCATGCTTTGCGAAGCAATCTCCTCGCTAAAACTGGGGATTGCTTCGACGGAAGAACGCCGTCTCGCAATGACATGGTTCATATTGAGAATTGCTGTGATGATAGAGATCATGACTACTAACGCGGTGATTTTGTGTTAGAATAAGCGCACTTGCAGTAGGATTTGTGTGTGCATTTGCCGCCAGACCTTTACGTAAGGCTGGCGGCTTTTCGCTAACTGCCGGATCATATCTAAGGAGAAAAGTAATGGAAAAGAAGTTGTACGTTGGAAATCTGTCCTATGCCACAACCGAGGACGAACTTCGCACCTTATTCGCTCAGGCGGGTACGGTCGAATCGGTGATGCTGATCAAAGATCGCGATACCGGCAGCTCGAAAGGTTTTGCATTTGTAGAAATGACCAACCAGAGCGAAGCTGAGAAAGCCATCAGCATGTTCAATGGTTACAGTCTGAGCGATCGCGCCCTCAAGGTCAATCTGGCGCGGCCACGCGAGGAACGCAGCTTCGGCAGTCGCGGCGGCGGATATGGCGGCGGAGGGGGCGGCGGCTACGGTAACAAACGGGGCGGCCCGGGGGGTAAGTCCCGTGGCGGCGGCCAGCGCAGATATTAATCAGAATACAGTAGGGACGACCGACCGGTCGTCCCTACTCATCTACCCGATCAAAATCACGCGCGCCGGCGCGCCGTCAGATTTGTCTAATTTTAAGGGCAGGCAATACAGATCATAACGTCCCGGCGGGACCTCGGACAGGTTCACCCCCTCGAGCAAAACAATCCCCCTGCGCAGCAGCGTCTGGTGCGTGGCAGTCGCGTCTCCAAACGGCGCGACGGACAGATAGTCCATCCCGATCAGGCGCAGGCCGCGCTTGACCAGCCATTCCGCGCCATCCGCTGTAATGGCCACAAAACCTTCCTGGAAGGTCCGTTCCCGCCCCCAGATGGCCGAGTTGCGTGTCTTGAACAGGATGCGCTCCGCATCGGCGGGAACTTCGACCTGGGCAAGAACTTGCGCGGTCAGCCTGGCCACTGCATCGGGGATTTGGATCACGCAGGCCGGGCCGACCAGGGCCTCTAACGGCAAAGTTTCCACAGTCTTGCCGTCGTTCAGGAAATGGTACGGCGCATCCACGTGTGTGCCGGTGTGGACGCTCATGGCCACGTGCGAGATGTTGCAACTGTCGCCTTTGGGGATGAAGGTGACTTGCTTCAGTTCCACCGAAGGGTCACCCGGCCAAACAGGTAGATCGGGGGAAATGGTTAGAGAAATATCGTAGATTTTCATAACGGTCTCCACTCGTAAATCGTAAATCGTCTCACCAACCACTCGCCGAAAAAATATCCTGCAAGAATTGCATCCGCTCAGAGGCGGTCATCGGGCGCGGGCGGGCGTAATCCTCCAGCATGGTAGTCAACAACTCAGTGCTGATGTACTTGCCAGCGTAGAAGATGTGCCGGTCAATGAACTCGCGGCGCGTCCCGGTCACAGGCGTATCCATCTGGTCGAAGAACAGGTTGCCAAGTCCATAATGAATAAACGCACTGTCGTAGAATTCCATCGCCTGCGGCAGGTGCGCCTGGCTGCCGTTGACGATCAGCGCACCGGCATCCGCCATGCCGCGAAAAGTGCTTTCTTGCTTGTCGGTCGGGATCGGCGTGTAATTCTCATAATATTGGAATGTGACGATTGGCAGGTAACCTTCGGCTCGCAGGCGGGCGATCTCCATGTGCATCCAGTCGTAATTACAGGGCGCCGCGCCGGGCCGCATCTCGGTCGCCCAGGCGCCAGGTGGGCCAGCCGGGTTGCAGCCGATAAAGGCCAACTTATTGCCGTAATGCTCCAGCGTGATGGCCTTGGAAGCATCCTGCAAATCCGCTCCGCCGCCATAATACTGCCAGTCGCGCTGCTTATACAGCTCCAGCGTGTACAGGGTCGCCTCCGAGCCGTAATCCTGGAAATGGTTGCCGGTCAATTCGACGATGTCAGTTCCCACATATTCCAATAATGCGATGTAGCGCGGGTCGCTGCAGAAGATAAGCGTCGGCTGGTTGGGATCCGGATACGGGCATCCTTTCACGAAGGGGACCTCATTGCTGATGTGTGTCAGGTCAGCGTTACGCAGGATAGCGCCAATATCCCGGCCCGGATAGGTCACGCCACGCTGCTCCATGCGGAAAGCCGTCGCCCGCACCAGGGCGGTGACGCCGGTCATGACGAGCGTGGTCAGCTTGGAGGGATCGCGATTTGAAGGCGGAAGGCTTGCCCTGAGCGAAGCCGAAGGGGTGAAGGATGAAGGCTGAAGAGAGAAATTGACAACCAGCGGATAGCTCGCCTGGTCGAAATCTTTATGGATGGGCGACTTGCCGTCTATGCTCAACACCTTCCAGCGTGGTTCAAGGGATTCAAAGGGGACGATCCCCCAGGCGGGTTCCTCTCCCCAGGCTGCATCGAGCAACTGGTCTGCGGGTGCGGTGCGGACCGACCCGAGGCCTGGCGCGCCCCATTTGGCGCTGAACGCGGCGAGAGTGGATTCAGTCATCCATAACGGCTGACCGGCGAAAGGTCCAGCCGGCTCGCCACCCCAGACGCGGCGCAGGTCGTCCGCACTGACGCCATCCATCAGGGTTGGGAATGGGGCGACGAGCGCGTAAATCCACACTGATTGACGATTTTCGATTGACGATTGCAGATTGATGTCAAGCAGAACAGTTGCGTTTTCGGGAGCAGAAGCGAACGACAAGCCGGAGGCCAGGGCAGATTGGCGCAGAGCATCTGGAACGACGGGACTGATCCACAACGAGGCCGTTCCAGGCGAAGGAATGGATGGGATTGGAAGCGGGAGTAACGCGGTTGGAGGCGGCGTCGGGGTGGTAGACGGAGTCGCGCCCAGCGGCTGGAAGGGCGTGGAAGTTTCAGTCGAATCCGGCGGCGCGACGAGCATCACCGTCGGTGCATAAACGAGGGGGCCGGGAGTCCCCCACAGTGAGCCGCACGCGGTAAGCAAAATCAAAAGAACGATCAATGTGCAAGTACGGAGAGGTTGCATAATAGCTTGGCTCACGTGTTGGCGGTGGAGTGAGCTTGACAGGGATATATCGCCAATCAGGTTTTGTTAGCCCGCTATTTGTTCCGCTTTCCTCTGGCGTGCGGTGGGTACCCTTTGCCTGCCAGAAACGCCTTGCAAATATGGATTTGACACCCGCAATAGCGTTCGTTGTATCGCCTGTGGAAAATCCACAAAAACGAAGTAGTCCGCAGGATATAAATAATCTTCGCCCTCGTTATCTATCACGCGAACATAATTAGACATTGCGGCGCTCTCGTCGGGCAAGATTTCATATACCGTACGGGGCGTTAGCAAGTCCGGAGCATCCGTGTTGATACAGATTGCAAAATGTGGTGTTGGCTTTTGCTTATTCATATTCATGCTCAGTCAATCCAGGAAACGTTTGATTCTCATTTTTTTCTACCGGTGCCGTGTGCCTCGAACCAATGCACTTCAGCGATGCGAACCGTACTATCGAACAAACGAACAGTGGCCACCGAGATTTACTCTGCCACCAGTTCTATTTCTGCCCGGGTGAACTTCTTCACCGCAGCTGGATCGAGCGTCACCCCCAGGCCGGGGCGAGCCGGAACGTCAATGGTGCTATCCGCGTTGAGGGTGAAACGCTCGTTGGTAATATCTTGATGGTAATAGCGTTCGGAGGCTGAGATGTCGCCGGGGAGGCTGAAGTCCGGCAGCGAGGCCAGCGCCAGGTTGGAGGCGCGCCCGACGCCCGTCTCCAGCATCCCGCCACACCAGACGGGTACGCCCCTCTCGCGGCACAAGTCATGGATGGCGATCGCTTCGCTCAGGCCGCCAACCCGCCCGGCCTTGATGTTGATGATGCGGCAGGCGTCCATTTCGAGGGCGTAACGGGCGTGACGGGCCGAGAGGATGCTCTCGTCCAGGCAGAGCGGCGTGCGGAACTGCTGCTGGAGCTTGTGGTGATCCCAGATGTCGTCTTCGAAGAGCGGCTGCTCGATGAGCAACAGGTCTAAAAGGTCCAAGGGTTGTAATGTCTGACCGGTCTCTAAGGTGTAAGCCGAATTGGCATCCACTTGCAGCTTGAGATCAGGAAACGCATGGCGGACGGCGATTGCATCGCCCACGTCACGGCCAGGCTTGATCTTGATCTTGACACGCCGGTAGCCCTTAGCCAAATACTTCTCTACCGTCTGGACGAGGATTTCAGGCGATTCTTGCAGACCGACCGAGACGCCCACGGCGACCTTCCCACGTTGGCCGCCGAATAACTCACGCAACGATTTGCCCTCGCGCTTGCCGCGCAGATCCCACATCGCCATCTCGATCCCGGCCTTGGCCAGGTGATGACCGCGGATGCCGGCCACGCGCCGCTGGAAATCCGCCGCGTCTTTGATATCCTGTCCAAGGATCAGCGGGGCGATGAAATCCTTGAGGATGTGCCAGGCCGTGCCGGTCGTCTCGTAAGAATAACCGGGATCGCGGTCGGCGACGCATTCGCCGTAGCCAGTCAGCCCTTCGGATTGGATGGTGATGAGGATACATTCGCGGTCGGTCGTCCGCCCAAAAGAGGTCTCGAAGGGGGAGACGAGCGGCATGCGCAGGTGGGTGAGTGTGATATGATCTATTTTCATGAGCAGGACAGGGGGTTGGGTGTTAGGGTGTCGGGTGTCTCTTTCTCTTCTTTTTTTTCACTTCTTCTGGTTCCAGAGGCAATCCCTGCAGTGCTTCTTCCATAGTGAGTTTTTCTTTTCTCATCCCTTGTACGGGCGCGCCACAATAGGGACAGATATTCCAGGGCAATTCCATCAGCTTGCCGCACTGGCGACAGGGTTTCTTGAGCTTGGTCTGGCAATTCGGGCAGACCAGCCAGTCAGCCTGGATGTTCCGTTCGCAGCCGGGACAGATGGCCTGATCCTCGATGGCTTGCAGGAGGGCCTCCTCTTCAAGTGTCTTCTGGTATTCCTCTTCCAGCGTGTGCTGCGGGCGCAGGATCAGATAGACGAGCACGCCGGGCAGGGAGAGCAGCGCCACCAGCGCCGCCGCCAGGATGTGCACCAGCCGGTCGCGGGCGCGGCTGCGGATGTCGCGATAGGTCCAAACGACCAACGCCAGCCACAACGCAGCGATGAAGGCGCCGCTAAAGCCGGTCAACACCAGGGTAAAGTTGCTCAAGAAAGTAGGATCGAAAGTCATGGTTTTACTCCTCGACCGATACATCATCCAACAATACCGCCTTCAGTCAACCGCCGCAGATCGCTCAAAGCGGCCCCGATCTCCTCGACAGTCACCGGGCGGTCGCCGTCGCAATGCTTGAGCGCGCCGGCCTTGGCCTTCTCCACGGCCACCTGGTGGATAGTCAGATCGCGCGCCACGGCCTCTTTCACCAACGCCGCACCCTGGGTGTAACCGATCAGAGGGTTGAGCGCCGTAACCAGGATGGCGTTCTTTGCCAGCCAGCCTTCCGCCTTTTCTCGGTTTGCCGTCAGGCCACGCACCCCCCGTTCGGTGAACGCCCGCACCGCGCCGATCGTCACTTGCATCGCTTCGAACAGATTGTGGGCGATGACCGGCATCATCACGTTCAATTCGAGTTGCCCGGCCTGCGCCGCCAGTGCCACGCTCGTATCGCAGCCAATAACATGGAACATAGCCATATCCAGCATCTCGGCCATGACCGGATTCACCTTGCCCGGCATGATGCTCGAACCCGGTTGCACCGCCGGCAAGCGAATTTCGTCCAATCCGGTCGAGGGGCCTGAAGCCAGCAGACGGAAGTCATTGGCGATGCGGATCAGGGTCAGCGCCAGGGTACGCAGGGAGGCCGAGAAAGCGGCTGCATCGGCCATGGACTGCATTGATTCAAATAAATTATCAGACTCGTATAGCTTGAGACCGGTCAATTCAGACAGTTTCGCGACCATCCGAGCGTGATACGCCGGGTGCGCGTTCAGCCCGGACCCGACAGCCGTGCCGCCGATTCCCAACCTTCTCAGTCCCTCGGCGGAAAGCCGGATTCGCTCCGCATCGCGTTCGACGGCTTTAGCGTAGGCGCCGAATTCCTGGCCCAGGCGCACCGGTACGGCATCTTGTAAATGCGTGCGCCCCGATTTGATAATGTCATCAAACTCGACGGCTTTGGCGTTCAATGCCTCCGAGAGGTCATTCAGCGCGGCAAGTAGTTCATCCAAACGCCACAGGCAACCCAGCCGGATGGCGGTCGGAATGGTATCGTTGGTGGATTGGGCTATGTTGACGTGGTCGTTGGGATGGACGCGGTACTCCCCCAATTTGCCGCCCAGCAACTGCGTGGCGCGATTGGCGATCACCTCGTTGATGTTCATGTTGTGACTGGTCCCCGCTCCGGCCTGGAACGGGTCAACGACGAAGGCGGCCTCCCATTGCCCTTCGACCAGCTCTTGCGCGGCGCGGAGGATGACATCCGCTCGTTGTGCGTCGAGCAGGCCCAGGTCCCGGTTGACTTCGGCCGCAGCTCGTTTTATCGTCGCCAGTGACCAAATGAAGGCGCGCCACGGTTTCAATCCCGATATTGGAAAATTGTCCACTGCGCGCTGGGTTTGCGCACCGTAAAGAGCATCCGCAGGGAGATGGACCTCGCCGAGCGAGTCACGTTCAACGCGAATGGAAGATGTCATGGCTACGAGTCTATCACAGGTTCTGAAATCACGGTTTGCGTTTGATCATACACATGCAAAAAAAGAACCCCGGCTTCTTTTGGAAACCGGGGATGCGCTTGCCGTGCAGTCTAATCCTTGGCGCTGTAGCCAGGCCCGCTCTTGAAGTAATCGTAGTTGGGCTGGATATCGGGTGTCAGGTCCACCGTCTCGCCGGCCTGCAATTGCCTGGCGCAATCCAGCACGACCGGTTGACCCTGGTGGTTGGTACCCTCGTAGTGGCCGCTCAGGCCAATTTTGCTGATGTATTCGCCGCCCTTGGCAGTGTAGGCCGCCGGTACCTCGTCCTCGGGGAAGATGGCGCCATACGGGCATTCCGGGATGCAGGCTCCACAGTCAATGCAGGTATCCGGGTCAATGTAATACCACGGCCACTGCTCTTGCGGTTTGCCTGGGAGGATGCACTCCACCGGGCAGACGTCCACGCAGCCACTATCTCGCAAGCACAAGCTGGTTATGATATGAGTCATAGAAACTCCTCCTTTGGGATAGAGAAAGATGATCCGATACATTAATTCTACCTCATTTTCATTTTGACAACAGGCGTGATATTCACCTATTTCCACCATTTTAGTATAAGATTTTTGTCTGCATTCAATCTCCTAATCTTGACAGGAAAGGTCTTTATTATTATGATGATTGCAGGCTTTGGCAGAAAAAAGCCAGCGAGGGTCAATCACTTACGTATCTATTCATAACATAAGGAGGCTTTCCATGTTTTACCAAATCTTCGAAGCGCTGGACAAAAAATTCGGCGTCGAACGCGCCCAGGCGCATTGTGACATTCCCTGCGGGATTTACGATCCCAGCACCGCCCAGATCGCAGCCCTGACCGTCGTCCGCATGATGGACTTGATGGCCGACCTGGAGACCAAGGGCCACGACAATCACCTGGCCTTCATCAACAGCATGGCGCGTTACATCGCCGTCAAGGAAGAGCACGCCGAGAAGGCCAAGCACGAGGTGCGCGTCATCTGGGGCGATTACATCAAACCTGAGCATGTCGAAAAGCATCCCGAGCTGACTGACCTGGTCTTCAAAATCATGAAGCTGGGTTCCAAGGTGCGCCAGACAGCCGACCGCGAGGCCGGTGTACAGTTCGTCGAGGCGATCAACCAGTTCGCCGAAATTTTCTGGGACACCAAGGGCGTCGCCGTCAAAAAGGCGAAGGCTCCTTACGCCCCGGCGTTAGAGATGGTTTACCCGAATCTCTAATCACCAGACATTATCCGCAATAAGGTTCATCCCCTTTTTTGCATCGAATTTTCGCGAATTCCCCGAAAAAAATTCGTCAAATTCGCGCAATTCGATGCAGAGAAAGTGATTAATGCTCCGACTACTCAAAGTGACAGGCGATAGCCTGTCACCCCTCTACAAGGAAGGGGATTTCGTGGTCATCACCACGCTCCCCTTCTTTTTGCGTCGCTTACGCAAGGGGGATATCATCGTCTTCCAGCACGGGTTGTACGGGACTCTGATCAAGATCGTGGATCGTGTCTCGCCCGAAGGCGACGAGGTCTATGTCATCGGCGCGAGCGAAAATAGCCTGGATAGCCGCCGGCTGGGGCCAATCAACCGCCAGGCGATCAAGGGCAAGGTTATCTGGCACATCGCCAGGCCAAGCAATTGAGCGCGCTATCCAACATGTCATTGCGAGCCCCGAGCGAAGCGAGTGGGCGAAGCAATCTCGTGTAACCTGTTGGCATGAGATTGCTTCGGTCGCTACGCTCCCTCGCAATGACAGTCACCAGGGGGATTGACGAAAAAGGTCAATCGCCTGTAGCATTAGGGCCTGAATGAAGGACGCGCGCGCCTGATCCTGCCCTTTGCCATCCTGGGGGCCATCCTGGCGGTCTCGACCGCCTCGATCTTCATCCGCTTTGCTCAACATAACGCGCCGTCGCTGGTCATCGCCGCTTTCCGGTTGACCTTCGCCAGCCTGATCCTCGCACCGCTTGCCCTGACGCGTCACCGCGCCGAACTGCGCAGCCTGACGCGTCGCGAATTGTTGCTCGGACTGCTCTCAGGCTTCTTCCTCGCCCTGCATTTTGCTACCTGGATCTCGTCTTTAGAATATACCACCGTCGCCAGCTCGGTCGTTCTGGTCAGCACCTCCCCGCTGTGGGTTGCGCTGCTGGCACCCCTCGTCTTGCGCGAGCGGCTGACCAGGGTGGTGCTGGTCGGTATGCTCCTGGCGTTGACCGGGGGTATAGTCATCGCATTGAGTGACTCGTGTACCTGGCAAAATGGATTGGCCTGCCCATCCCTCGCGGAATTCGTCAAAGGAAGCGCGTTCTTCGGCAACTCCCTGGCCCTGGCCGGCGCGTGGACTGTGGCCGGATACCTGCTGATCGGGCGCAGCCTGCGGGCAAAGATGTCGCTCGTCCCATACATCTTCGTCGTCTACAGCATGGCCGCCGTGGTGCTGATCGTCATCATGTTCGCGGCCGGCGAGACTCCCCTCGGTTATCCTCCGCTGACTTACGTCTGGATGCTCTTGCTGGCACTTGTGCCGCAGCTGATCGGCCACTCGACCTACAACTGGGCGCTGCGCTACATGCCGGCCGCCTTGGTCGCTGTGACCACGCTCGGCGAACCGATAGGCTCGACCATCCTGGCCTATTTCATCTTGCGCGAAGCACCTACATGGATCAAGATCGGCGGGGCGGTGATGATCCTGGCAGGGATTTATGTCGCCTCACGGGGAAAGTCCGCCCATTGCCACACGGGGAGCGAGGAAAGGAGCAGAGCAGATCAGACCTGACATATCCCCACGAAAGCCTTGCGCTCGGAGTCCCGTGTCCACGCGAGCGTCACGGTTGACAGCGGCGCGGCCAGACCTGACATGTCTCCGCGAGAGTCTGATTAATTGCGACCCATTTCCACGCAATCGTTTCGGTTAATCACGGCGCGGATGAGACACCTTCGGCAGGTCTGCCTCCCCCCCCACCCCGCGAGCGCGTGTCCATGTCAGGATTTTGGCGGTTGCTCGCCATACTAAACTGATGTATATTTACCCCAAGGAAATCAATCATGGATTTTGAATGGGACCCGCGCAAAGCAGAAATCAACCTACGCAAGCATGGTGTTTCATTTACCGAAGCAGGGACAGTATTTGGCGATTACCTTGCAATTACTGTCCCTGACCCAGACCACTCCGATGACGAAGACCGTTACATCACGATTGGATGGTCAAACCGCCGCAGGTTGTTGATGGTGGCCCACACCGACAGAGGCGACTGTATCCGAATTATCAGCGCTCGTGAATTGACAAAAGCGGAGCGAAAAGATTATGAAGAAGCAAACCGAACTTAACGATGAATTACGCCCTGAATATGACATGAAATCCCTGCTCAAAGGCGGGGTACGTGGCAAGTACGCGGCGCGTTATCGCGCAGGGACAAATCTCGTGCTGTTAGAGCCTGAGGTTGCAAAGGCGTTTCCCAATGAAAAAGCTGTCAATGAAGCCTTGAAGCTGGTGATTAAGTTGAAGCAGGTGCAGGAGAACGCAATTCAAAAGTAACTGCAGGTTCTGCGCGCGCAATAAATCGGCGGAACGAATTCCTGCCTCAGTTCGTGAAAGTCGGGGGAATCCGACTCGCGCAATCAGCCCGAAGGCGGTGCATTGAGCCTGTCGAAATGGCTTCCATGAAATGAGCAGGCGGATTTATCCCCGCTCACTCCCCCCACCCCGCGAGCGCGTGTCCATGCCAGAGTTTCATAGACGCTACCTGAAATTAGTTGGGGATACGAATTGACAAGTGCTATAACTGTCCATTCGCTGAAATTTTTGACCAAATCATGAATTTTCAGACCACCATATATGCCGAATTTTCTCAAAACAACCTGTATTTGGCGGGTCCTTGTTTGGTCTAACCCAAGGGACTACCCAATCTGCCAATTGTTCCAGATAAGTTTTCCATTTTTGCCGTGAAACTAACGAAAGTAGCAGTCAAAAGCATGAAATTAGCGAAAGTCACTTTAATTTCAAAGTCACTTTAATTTCAGCGAAAGGTCAGTTATAATATTCATACCTATCGTCTAATTGGAGAGGGATCATGTCAATGCCAAGTACTCAAACTAAAACTGACTTATCTGCATGGCAGGTTGAAAGCCTACGCACAACTTGTTTTCCAGCCTCGGCCACCGAATTTAACGCGTCAACTTGGTGGCAAGACGTAATTGGTGAACAACCAGAAAACACAGTTGTTCGCGCAAGAGCCGGTTTTCGACAGGATGAAGGCCATGTCAACGGTCGAAATGTTGTTCTTGGTATTCAGCCAATCCGAATTGATTGGTTGATGAGATCTAATGGAGAAGAAGGTGAATTAACGATTGGTTCATTTCAAGATGGTTTAGATTCTTTTCTTGATCTGATGTCACGTTGGTTCAAGATAAGCCCACCGCTTAAGCGTTTGGCATTTGGTGCTATTCTTGCATTGCCAGTTGATGACCGAAAGTCAGGTTATGAATTAATAGCTAATTACTTGCCAAATGTTAAACTTGATCCAATTGGGTCATCGGATTTTCTTTATCAGATTAACCGTACTCGAAAGAGCCAATTGGATATCCCTGAATTGGAGATTAATAGGCTTTCAAAATGGTCAATAGCGAAACGAGGACTTGTCCGAGTTGACCTTTTACCTGAGGCACGTGTGTCGTTATTTCCCTCTTCAGACACATTTTCCTGTAGATTGGAATTAGATATAAACACGTCGGCAGATTACAAGAACGATCTTCCAGTAGATAAATTGACTAATGTTTTTCCTGAATTAGTTGAACTCGCAAAGGAAATTGCCCTAAAAGGCGATATACCATAATGGCTCTCCAAAGTATACCTTTTGAACGTCGTATTCATCCCACAGACTCGAATGCTGCCACTGGTTTCGATAATCCGTTGGTTGAGAATTTCTTTAAAAAAGTTCAATCTGTGCCACAGTATCAACTTCAAGATATAGACGCTCGCACTGTGAAATACTATGGGGGGAGTGTTGAGAGTTCTACATCTAAGTTTGCCGATTCAGGCTTATTAGACAAACAGGCTAATTCAATATTTGCTGGTGCAAAAGAAGAAATTTTTGAAGATGGAATGGAAAGCGATTTCTCTCGAAATTTATCAGAATTTATTGCCTCTTTTGGGCATTCGGCGATGGAAGTAATCATTCCCATCATTTTATCGGAACATACAAATACCGACGTTGCTTCCGAAGCATATAGAATTCTTGGTCGACTTAATCACAGGATAACTTATCGGGATCGGTTGTGGCTGCTTGAAAGAGGTTTATATAGTGCTTCCGCTCGTGGGCGTGATGGAGCTATTTTGGGATTGGCATTCTTAAATGACCCTCTTGCTATAGCCTCTCTTAAGTCCGCCATTGAAAGAGAACCAAACTCGGAGTTGCGTAAGGATATGGAACAAATCTTAGCCCAGCTAGAGGGTAACGAAGATGGCATACCTTCTAAGAAAGATACGAAAGAATAGATGGACTGAGGAAATGACTTGGCTTCCCGATGAAGAGTTACAAGCCGATGCACTAAACGATCTCGGAACCAAGTCAAATGAATTATCTGTCTATCATATTGCCTCAAACCAGTCTAATCTTGATCAAGTCATTGCGGCATTAGCCGTTAATACTACCGACCCGTCAAATATTGATTTTGCACTTTTTGAAGAAAGTGTTGTTTCTGAACTTGGAATAAAGATTAAGAAGAGCAAAGGAGATTTGGCTGACGATCGAGTTAATAACTGGCATAGTGATTTGCATGAGCTGTCAGCTTCAAAACTATTAAGTCTTGCCCATGCGATTAAGAAGAAAGCAACAATTGAAAGAAAAGCCCCTATGCAAGTTCTAAATATGGTTGCAGATTCCTTGATTAATGGTCAAATTGATCGTTCACGAGTAAAGTGGGCAAAGCCAGAAGATTTAGCTAAACTTGAAAAGATAATTGCTACGCGTTCTTGAAAAACCAGGCAATGGAGAGACCAGCGATAAAAGCTGGTCTCTCTGCTTTAATTCTTTAAATCCCTGTGATTCGTATCCAAAATTTATACCCTCTCCCCTCTAAACTGCGTCTCGTACAACTGACTGTACAACCCTCCCGTCGCGAGCAACTGCTCGTACGTGCCTCTTTCGACAATCTTCCCGCAATCCATCACCAAAATCATATCCGCCGCGAGAATCGTGGACAGGCGATGGGCGATGGCGATGCTCGTCCTGCCAGTCATGACGCGCTTCAACGCGTCTTGAATCAGGGCTTCGGATTCACCGTCGAGGTGGCTGGTGGCTTCATCGAGCACGCTGGCGGCGCGCTGACGGAAGCGGGCCTCCTCCCCTTCAATTCCTCGCTCAGCGCCCCCTCTTCCATCCGCCATTCCCAGTTGCCGCCCAGGCGGGAGGGATAGTTCATGCGCGCTTCCGTGCCCAGGTTGAGCAGATCCTGCATCGGGGCAAGCGCGAACACGGCCACCGAGGCCCAGACGGCGCGGTGATGATTATGTTGGGGATTTTTATTGCATCCCAGAAACCCCGGTTGAAATGAGAT
>JBDRTP010000274.1:0-15442 GCA_043823965.1 Chloroflexota bacterium | reverse complement strand
GGGAAGGAGAAATAAGGAACGAGTAACGAGAAATCAGTTACCGAGTGATAAAATGGAGACCTCCTGCTGAGCGGGAGGTCTCTCCGTTTTCACTCATTTCTCATCTCTCCTATGCACATTCTTCCCGCTTCTCTCCGCGACCTCGGCGGCCTCCATCGCCTTGAGCATGCCTGCTTCCTAAAGGACGCCTGGCCGCTTCTTGACCTGGTCGCGGTCCTGACCTTTCCGGACGTCATCCGCCTGAAAGCAGTCAACGACCAGAAGATGATCGGCTTCATCGCCGCTGATCCGCGTCCATCAGAAGGGATGGCCTGGATTGCGACGCTGGGTGTCTTGCCGGAATACCAGCGGAAGGGGGTAGCCAGAGCCTTGTTACTCGAATGCGAAAGCCGTGTAATCCAGCCGCGCATTCGCCTGTGCGTGCGGACTTCAAACCAGGCCGCCATACGGCTGTATCAAGGCGAGGGGTATCTGGCGGTTGATACCTGGCAGAAGTACTACGACGATGGGGGGAGCGCTCTCGTAATGGAGAAGATACGCGATGCGTAAATCGTAAAACGTAAAAACGAAAATGTCGGCCTACGTTTTACGATTTACGCTTTATAATCACTCCATGCCGTCAAGTCCACTCCAACCGCCTGTATGGATCGCCACACCAGTCGCCTTACACAAACTGGCTGGCGAGTTGACGCGCCAGCCGCGCCTGGCGGTAGACACCGAATCCAACAGTCTGTACGCCTACCGCGAGCAAGTTTGCCTGATCCAGTTTTCCACGCCTGAGACAGATTATCTGGTAGACCCGCTGGCTTTAAACGACCTTTCCCGACTGGCACCCATCTTTGCCAATCCAGAGATCCAGAAAATATTTCACGCAGCCGAGTATGACCTGATCACTCTGAAGCGCGATTTCGGTTTCACCTTTACCAACCTGTTCGATACGATGCAGGCAACGCGAATTTTGGGATATCAACAGGTGGGTCTGGATAGCATCCTGGCTGAAAAGTTCGGCGTGATCGTGAACAAACGTTTCCAAAAAGCTAATTGGGGGCAGCGTCCCCTCCCAGCTGACCTGATCAATTATGCCCGGCTGGACACGCATTATCTTCTGGATCTTCACGCTCTGCTGCAAGCTGAATTGGAAGTGAAGGACCGTCTGATACTGGCGCGCGAGGAATTTGGCCGTATCTCGAAGGTGAACGGCCACGCTGAAAATGGCTGCGCCTCCTGGCAACGCGTCAGCGGGACGCAGAATTTCACTTCCAGAGAGTTGGCCCTCCTCCAGGAACTTTGCGCCTGGCGTGAGGCCCAGGCACAACGCATGAATCGCCCGGTCTTCAAGATCGTCAGCCATAAAATCCTGATAACGCTTGCCCAAACCGCCCCGCAAACATACGCGGATCTGGAAGCTCTCGGGTTGAGCAGGCGGCAGATTGATCTCTTCGCCAGCGATATGCTCAAAGCCATCCGGCGCGGCTTGCAGGCCAGGCCGGTGCTGCGATCTACCTCGCCTCGCCCGGACGAGGCGTTGTTAAAGCGATTGGACGCCCTGCGCCACTGGCGGAAGAACGTCGCAGAAAGACTGGGCGTCGAATCGGATGTCGTCTTGCCGCGTCCGTTCATGCAAGCCATCGCCGAGACAAATCCACAAGATATAGAGACGTTGGCAAAGTTGATGCCCGACTCACCCTGGCGGCTCGAAAAGTATGGCGATAAGATTTTAGAACTTCTGAAAAAATAGAGGGTCCCCATGCGCATCCATTTCAACGGCGCGGCGCGCACCGTGACCGGTTCTCGACATTTGCTCGAAATCAACGGTTTCCGGCTGTTACTGGAATGTGGCCTTTTCCAGGGTCGCCGGCGTGATACTTACGAGCGCAACCAAAATTTTTCCTTCGAGCCGGGCAGCGTGGATGCCGTCATTTTGTCGCATGCCCACATTGACCACAGCGGCAACCTGCCCAATCTGGTCAAACAAGGCTTCAGCAACCCAATTTATGCCACGCCAGCCACCGTTCACCTGGCCGACATCATGTTGCGTGACTCGGGCCACATCCAGGAAGCGGATGTCAGATTTGTGAACAAAAAGCGTGCCCAGCGCGGCGAGCCGCCAATCGAGCCGCTCTATACGATGCAGGATGCAGCCGAGGTGACGCAATACTTTCGACCCGTATCCTACGACGAACCCTTCGAGCCTGTACCCGGCGTGATCGTCCGGTTCGTAGAGGCCGGTCACATCCTCGGTTCGGCGGGTATCTCGCTGGAAGTCGAGGAAAAAGGCCGGAAAGTGAATCTCTGGTTCTCTGGAGATATTGGTCGCTATGATCTGCCTTTGCTGCGCGATCCTATCCTTCCCCACGGTAAAGTGGACTACCTGATGATGGAATGTACATACGGCGACAAACCGCACGAAGATATCCGGGCTGCCTACGATGAGCTTCGGGATGTGATCAAGCGCACGGTCGAGCGCGGCGGCAAAGTCATCATCCCATCCTTTGCCGTGGGGCGCACACAGGAGCTGGTCTATTTCCTGAACGAGATGATCGCCGAGGGCAGCATCCCGTCTGTGCCGGTATATGTTGACAGTCCGCTGGCTGTCCACGCCACGGAAGTCTTTGTCCAGCACCCGGAGTGCTTCGATAAGGAAACCCACGATTTCATCCGCACACATAAGCACCCTGCGCTGGAATTCAAACAGCTCACTTACACCCACTCCGTGGAAGAATCCAAAGCAATCAACGACCGCAAAGGGCCGTTGATTATCATCTCCGCCTCCGGCATGGCCGAAACGGGGCGCATCTTACACCACTTACGTAACAACATCGAAGACCCGCGCAACGTGATCTTGATCGTCTCCTGGCAGGCGCCTTACACGCTGGGGCGTCGTCTCGCCGACCGCGAGCCGCGCGTGAAAATCTTCGGCGAGACCTACGTCCGCCGCGCCGAGGTCGCCACGATCGGCGGACTTTCGGCCCACGCCGGCCAGACACTCCTGATTGACTACGCCATGTGCGTCAAGGATCAGGCCAGGCAAGTTTTCCTGGTACACGGCGAGGAGAGAGCGGCCACGGCCCTGATGGAACGCCTGGCAGAGCGCGGCCTAAAGCAAACCGTCTATCCAGATTGGCACGAGAGCGTTGAGATTTAGGATATAATTCGCCCCGCCGCGTATAGTGTTCCTGTGTCAAGTGTTTCAGTGTCACATGACACTTGAACACCTGACACGGGAACTGGAGAGGTGCCAGAGTGGTTGAATGGGACGGTCTCGAAAACCGTTGTGGGTCTTGTATCCACCGTGGGTTCGAATCCCACCCTCTCCGCCAGTCTTGAAATCGCTCGGCTGAAGCCGGGCGGTTTTGGTTTATAATGAAAACCGAGTGACGTGGTCACAACACGTTTCAATGGCAGAAACAAGTAACCGCAGAAACTGGCAGGTGTGAAATGACCGTACAAGCGCTGGAATCACAATTGGCTGGACTGAGCCGGGCTGAAAAAGCAGAACTGATCCAGAAACTGGTACAGGAAATGGTCAACGTCTGGCCGGGAATTGAAAAAACCCCGGGCGTCGTCGGAGGAGATGCCTGCATCGTGCGCACGCGCATTCCCGTCTGGGCATTGGAGAATTACCGCCGCCTGGGTTGGAGCGAGGCGACTATTCTGGATAATTTCCCCACACTACGCGCCGCCGACTTGGTCAACACCTGGGCTTATGTGGATGCACATCGAGATGAAATTGACCGGGCTATCCGCGCACATGAGGAGGCTTAACTCATGGCCTCTCTTTATGCCAACGAGAATTTTCCCCTTCAGGTCGTTCTAGCCTTACGTGCTCTTGGACACGATGTTCTCACCAGCCTGGAAGCTGGCAACGCCAATCGTGCCATCCCCGACGATGAGGTTCTTCGCTTCGCCGGTGAGAGCCAGCGTGCTTTGCTTACGATCAATAAACGTGACTTCGTCCGTCTGCACAAGCGGGAAAGCCACCATGCCGGTATTATTGTCTGCACACAAGACCCCGATGTCGAGGGCCAGGCGGAGCGAATTCATCAGACATTGCTTGCTCACAGTACCCTGGCTGGCCGGTTGATGCGGGTCAACCGTCCGCAACGTTAAATACTGGGGCCTGTTCCTGATGACCTCCGCCTCGCCCGGCCGCGGTGTCATGGATGAGCAATTGGGCTCGGCAAAATGGGTCGAGACGCTCAACCAGACCTATGCCGGGTTATTTACATCATTTTTCGCCCACACCAACCGCGTCGGATTCGAAGACGGGCTGTACTTCTGGGGTGGTGCGACCGCATACGACCCGGATGGCAAGCTGCTTGCCAAAGGGCCATACAACGAAGAAGCCTTGACATACGCTGAACTCGACCTGGCGCAACTGCGCCGCACGCGGGCCAGGCTGCCGTTGTTAAGAGATGAGCGAGCAAGTTTTGTGCAAAGAGAATTACAAAGAATCTTGCATAATCAGAATTAATCTTGTAAATTTCAATTTTGTCTTGTAAAATAGGCATGGAGGCTGATATGGAAACGACCCTTACAAGACGTGGACAGATTGTCCTGGCTGCGGAAATCCGAAATCGGCGTAACTTCAAGGAAGGGGACAAGTTTGTCTGGTTGGATGATGGGCAAACAATAAAATTGATTCCCATTCCTGCCGATCCGATTACGGCTTTGCGCGGGTGCGGAAAAGGGGAAAACCTTGTCCAAAAGCTCCTGGAGGAGCGCAGGAAGGATCGCGAACGTGAGCACCGGTAAATTCCTTCTGGATACATCGGCATTGTTGGCATATATTGAGGATGAGCAGGGAGCCGATCGAGTAGAAGAGATATTAAATCAGGAACATGTTCTTTTACCTTGGGCGGCCTTGATGGAAGTTTATTACATGACGATTCGTGAAAAAGGGCAACACGAGGCAGAAAACCGTTATGCCATGCTCAAACATTCCTCAGCAGAGATTCTTTGGACAATGAGCGAAGCATGTTTACTGCGAGCAGCCAATCTCAAATCGCAATTCAGGCTCTCTTTTGCCGATGCCATCATTGCCGCCTACGCAATTCAAGCCAGCGCAATCCTTGTCCACAAAGATCCAGAATATGAATCACTTGTTGATCAATTGGAAATGGAAGCGCTCCCTTACAAATAATGATTGACCTCACCATCAACCCCTCCCTCGTCCGCAACATCCTGGTGCGCTTCATTCACACTGAAATCACCCGCGCCGGTTATTCGCGCGCCATAGTCAATCTCTCCGGCGGCCTCGACTCGGCGGTCTCATTCGCATTGGCTGTTGAAGCCCTCGGTGCAGAGAACGTCCTGGCTCTGCGCCTGCCCTATAAGACCTCGTCGCCAGATTCGCTCGAACACGCTCAGATGTTGATTGACCAATTGGGCACCCAATCCGTCACCATTCCCATCACCGAGATGGTTGACCCGCTCGTCGCCCGTGAGCCGGAGATGTCCCAAGTCCGGCAAGGGAACATCATGGCGCGCGCCCGCATGATCGTGGCCTATGACCAATCTGAAGCGTTTATGGGGTTGGTCATCGGCACGGGGAACAAGACCGAGATCCTGCTCGGCTACACCACTCTATACGGCGACTCAGCCTGCGCTCTTAACCCCATCGGCGATCTCTACAAGACCCAGGTGCGGCAACTGGCGCGGGCGCTTAACATCCCGGCGATCATCCTCGAAAAAGCCCCCTCCGCCGACCTGTGGCAGGGCCAGACCGACGAGGGCGAACTGGGTTTCACCTACGAAGAAGTAGATAAACTTCTCTATCTGCTTGTGGATCAGCGTTACAGCCCGGAAGAATGCGTCGAAGCGGGATTCGCCGAAAAGTTTGTCCGCAGCGTGATCGAACGCATCCGCCGCAACCAGTTCAAGCGCCTCATGCCGCCGGTCGCCAAGATCAGCAGCCGTACAGTCGGATATGATTTTCTATACTTGAGAGATTGGGGAACCTGATTCAGTGACATTTCATATCCCCCCCGCCCTGCGCCACCGCCGCTACCGGATGCTGTGGCTGGGTATGTTGATTTCACTCTCCGGTTCGCAGATGCAGTTGTGGGCTCTATTCTGGCACGTCCGCACGCTGACCGACCAGCCCATCGCCATCAGCGCCATAGGCGCCATCCGCTTCGTGCCCATCCTGATATTTTCATTAGTCGGCGGACTGGTGGCCGACCGCTACAACCGCCGCAACATCCTCTTCGTCACGCAGACCACCGCCATGCTCGTCGCCCTGACCCTCGGCTTGCTGACCCTCACCGGGCGTATCCAACTCTGGCACCTGTACCTCCTGACCGGCATCCAGGCCGTCGCCATCTCCTTTGACATGCCGGCGCGCTCCTCGCTCATCCCCAACCTGCTGCCCCGTGAAGATCTGCCCAGCGCCTTCTCGCTGCAATCCATCGCCATGAACACCGGTTCCATCATCGGCCCGGCCTTGAGCGGACTGGTCATCGGTTACTGGGGACAGGAATACACTTATCTCATCAATGCCGTCTCGTTCCTGGCGGTTATAACCGCGCTGATCTACATGGGGCCTGTACTGCAAGAGACAAAAGCGGTCGGCAACCTGGCCTCCGCCCTGACCGACATCCGCGAGGGCATTCGCTACATCCTGCGCCAGCAGATCATCCTCTCCAGCATGATCCTGGATTTCTTCGCCACCTTCTTCTCCTCGGCGAACACGCTGCTGCCGTACGTCGCCAGGGATATCCTGCACGTCAACGAGGTGGCCTACGGCTGGCTGGCCTCGGCCCAATCCATCGGGGCGGTGACAGCGGGAGTCATCCTGTCGCAGCATACCAATCTCCGCAGGCAGGGACGCCTCCTGCTTGGCTCGGTGACCGTGTTCGGGCTGGCGACCATCCTCTTCGGCTTCGGCTACCGCGCCGGGCCGCAGGCAATCATCGCCGGCATCTCGGCTGGCTATATCCTGACATTCGTGGCGCTCATCCTGGTCGGCGCGGGGGATTCGGTCAGCACCATCCTGCGCAACACCATCCGCCAGTTGCAGACGCCCGATAACATGCGCGGGCGGATGACCAGCATCAACCAGATCTTCTTCCAGGGCGGGCCGCAGTTGGGCGAAGTGGAGGCCGGCATTGTGGCGCAAGTTTTCAGCGTGCCGGCGGCCATCGTCAGCGGCGGGATCGGCTGCATCCTGGGCGTAATCTGGATCTCCCGCAAATGGCCGCAATTAAGTAACTATAACGGCAACGAACCCATCCTGGCTGGAGCGACCGCCGAGTAGGCCTTCGCGAAGCACCCTGTGGGTCGGCAGATTGATTTCACACGATGGATGAGCTGAAACTCACTGAAACCTATATCTCTGTAGATGTCGAAACCAGCGGGCCATACCCGGGGGAGTACTCTTTGCTCTCGATCGGCGCCTGCACCCTTGCCGTACCACGCGAGACTTTCTACGTCGAGCTAAAACCCGTCAACAGAAACCAGACCCCGGAAGCCTTGTCGGTCCACCACCTTTCGATGGACAGACTGGCCGTGCATGGATTAGAACCTGCCCAGGCTGTCGCGCGTTTCAAAGACTGGTTGGCCCCTCTGGCACCCCGCGGTCAACAGCCGATTTTCGTCGCCTTCAACGCTCCCTTCGATTGGATGTTCGTCAACTATTACTTCCACCGTTACCTGGGATATAATCCTTTTGGTCACGCGGCATTGGACATCAAGGCATACTACATGGGGTTTAGCGGTGTGACCTGGGCCGAGACGGCGATGCGTTACATTGGCAAACGTTATTCAGTAAAACATCCCCTCACCCACAATGCGCTTCATGATGCAATTGATCAGGCGGATATATTCTATAATATACTCGTCGAAGCCCGCAGGCTAAATCACCCATAACCTTTTTACCTTATCTGCAAAAAGTCCCGATTCTCTTTTGCATCGAATTTTCGCGAATTTCCCGAAGAAAATTCGTCCAATTCGTGTAATTCGTGTAATTCGATGTAGAAAAAGTTATTACCGATAATGTCTTTTATTGGAGAGGAGACATGCCATGAGTGCAGACACCAACCACACTCCTGAGGCTGCGCTGAAACGCATCATCGAATCGGCGCAGCGCCTGGGGATCGAACTGGATGAAGCTGAAGCTCTGCAATGGATGACCAGCCTGGCCGCTTCGCAGGCCGATCAGGATATTTCCGTGGATGTAAAAAGCGGCGTATATGGTCACAAGGTAGTCATGCTGGATTTCAGCCCGCAGGAACTGGCCCATTTCCGGGAAATTGGCCGCCTGGTTGAGTTCAAGGATCAACCCGGCGTCGTCGAGACAGCCCTGGCGCTTTCCGGCTCCTAAGCCCAATCCAAGATCCAAACTTATCCCGGCGATGCGGATTACTTTGAACGGGTCAACATCAAAGCCGGGACGCGCCGGCAAGCCGGCCAGATTCTGGCCAAGATCTTGCGCGAAAAGGCTCTCAGCGCAATGAAAGGCCCGACCTACCAGTTGATCGAGGTCAAATACGGCAATACCCCCTACGACCTCCTGCGAGGCGAGCGACAGATCAAAGCCGGTTCGCCCGTATCCTGGACGCCGGAGGAGATTGAAAACGGACAGATCGAGGTCCAGCGGCTGGATGGCACACCCGCGCTTGTTCGTTGGGAAGATCTGGCCGAGGATCCCGGCTGGTGCAAACTGGACTGGGTGGTGGCCGACCCGGTTCGGGGTCAGCTAGCCAATGCCAGCAACATGCTGGACGTGACCTGGGAAGCCCCCGACGGGACGATCACCCCTCTGGATGGCTACCTGGATCCCTATTATCAGGAAGTCTATCTGGAGTCCGAATCCATCCCCATCTTCTCCAAACTGGCTCGTCAAGTTTCCAGCGACGCGCTGGATAATTATGTCGAGCAACTCGAGCGCGAAGTCAACAAATACCTGACCAAAGACGTAAACTACGGCAAGGTCGCCAAGCGCCTCTACAACATCTTCCGCTTGACCGGCCGTTACGAAGAGGCGGCTTTCCTGCGCGAGCTATTCGACGAGCCAGCCACCATGCTCTATCAGGTCTGGTCCCTGATCCGCACGATAGACGACTGTTGCCAGCCCGGAAGCTCGATCACCAAAGAGCAGATGCTCGCCCAATTGGATAACCTGATCCTGGCCGTCATCAAGGCCCTCGAGGGCGATCAGGAGGCTGAGATCGTGCGTCTGCTGTTGCGCCTGCGTGACACATTAAGTCGGCAGGAAAGTGGGCAGGGTCTCAACACCCAGTCAGAAGCGGCCCGCGCCGAAGTGATCAACGTAGTCAACAACTTCTTCTACGAAAGGCTCACTGCTGTCCCTACTATAAAAGAGTATATGGACAACCTCCAACAAAAATAATAAAAAAACAACCCCTACAATTTCCCAACGACCACTATACGATTTTGCAAATCGGCGCTTCTCCAGTTGACTTCACGGCCGATTCGCTATATACTTATATCAGGAATTCAGCCTATGCGAGTTTTTTCCACAATTTCTCGTTGGATGTCTTGAAAGGCACGCGCCTCAACGCGTGCCTTTCGTCATAAATCTTGACTTCACTGCAAAAAGCAAAATTTTTAACGCGAAGACGCCAGGAAAAACAAAATCTGTTTCAAAAAAACGAAACCAAAAGGCGTTTCGATGGATTTTCTCGAAGTAGGACTTAAAATTCTTTGCGGCTTTGCGCCTTTGCGTTGAAAAAGAGAGTTTTTTCAGTGGACTCAATCCTGCCGAATAGGTGCTGCGCAGAAAAGGAGAAAAAAATATGGACTCTGGAATGATCGGCAAAATCGAAAAGGCGAAGCGTTATGCCAAGGAACGAAACCGCTTCCACTTCGAAGCGTTCACAGTCAACATCAAAGGGGAAAACAACGACCACCGCGTCAGCTTTGCAGATAATAGATGGTCGTGTGACTGCAATTTCTTTCACACGCGCGGCGTTTGCACCCACAGCATGGCCCTCGAAGAAGTGCTCAAGGGGATGCTTCCCATACCCGCCGAGTAGGCCTTCGGTGAAAGCTTGATTGATACCTTCTCGATGCGCAGCACCTACTCGGTAATCGGGGAGTTTGCGACTTCCGAAGTCTTGGTGACTTCGGAAGTCTGTTTTTCAGGTACAATCATAGCCTTATGAAACCCATTTCACGGCGTGACTTCTTGAAACTCAGCGCCCTGGCCCTCGGCAGCCTGGCGTTTACCCCCTTTTTCCCGGAAATCACCGGATTTGAGGATGCCAACCTGGTACGTGTGGCGACCAAGTCCGTCAGCGTTTACCGCGGCCCAACCGATAAAAGTCTGATCGTCGCCACCTGGAATCGGGACGATCTGGTCAACGTATACACAGAGGTCACTGCCGACGAACCAAAATATAACCCGGTCTGGTACCGTGTCTGGGGCGGATACATGCACCGGGCGCGCCTGCAACGGGTCAAGGTGCTATATAACCCGCCGCTGACGGTCATCCCGGAAAAAGGTCTGCTCGCCGAAGTGACGGTGCCTTATACGCAATCCTTCCGCAACAGCAAGAGCAATGGCTGGCAGCCGCTCTACCGGTTGTATTACGAAACCGTCCATTGGGTTGTCGGAATAGACGAAGGCCCGGATGGCCAACCCTGGTACCGTTTGTTGGACGAATTGCTGGAGATTAACTACCACGTTCCAGCCATCCACATGCGCCCGATCCCAGCCGATGAACTTGTCCCAATCACACCGGAGCTGCCCTTCGAGAAGAAACGCATCGAAGTCTCGCTCGACACCCAAACCCTGACCGCTTACGAAAACGACCAAAATGTCTTCCAGACCAGGATTTCCTCCGGCCTGGCCGGTCTGCCTTCCGGCAATGCCATCCCCACCATCACGCCGACAGGCATCTTTAACATCCAGGTCAAAATGCCCTCCAAGCACATGGGAGATGGCAGCCTGGCCTCCGATATCGAAGCTTACGAACTGTTGGGCGTCCCCTGGAACTGTTTCTTCACCGATCAGGGCCACGCCTTTCACGGCACATACTGGCACGAAAACTTTGGCGTTCCGATGAGCCGCGGCTGTATCAACATGCGCATGGCCGACGCCAAATGGCTTTTCCGCTGGACGCGTCCAGTCGCCAGTTATGCTGAAATCAATCCGCTGACGCTTGATCGCAAGGGCTATGGCACGCGGGTGGACATCTACTAGATAACATGCCCACTCTGACCTGGCCCTCGAAATCGCTCCCGGACCTTCAGCCTGCTGACCTGGTTCTCGAGGCCGTGATCTACCCGCAAGCGCAGGGCTACCCCGAGGCCGTCCCAGAAAACCATCTATATTTGGGGGATAATCTCAAATTGATGGCGGCTCTCCTGCCCCAATACGAGGGGCGCCTCGACTTGATCTACGCTGACCCGCCTTTCTTCACCAACAAACGCTATCCGGCCCGTATTGGCCGCGGCGAGGACTCGCGCCATCCGCAGGAGTGGCAACTGGCCGAGGGCTACGCCGACCACTGGCCAGACATTGACGCTTACCTGGACTTTCTCTACCCGCGCCTGGCCTGGATGCACCGTCTACTTGCGCCGACCGGCACGCTTTACCTTCATTTGGACTGGCACGCGGATGCTTACGCACGCCTGTTATTGGATGAAATCTTCGGCCGCGAACGCTTGCTCAACCAGATCGTCTGGCTTTACCACGGCCCTTCACCCATCCGTCATGCCTTCAACCGCAAACACGATACCATCCTGGTTTACACCAAGAGCAGTGAATATACCTTCAACACGGATGCCGTGCGCCAGCCTTACAATCCCAACACGCTCAAGACCTTCAACTCATCTCCCAAAGCCGGTTTTGGAAAAATACCCGACCTGGCACGCGGCAAAGTCCCCGAGGACTGGTGGTACTTCCCGGTCGTCGCCCGGCTGCACAACGAGCGCAGCGGTTACCCGACCCAAAAACCAGAAGCTTTGCTCGAACGCATCCTGTTGGCTTCGTCCAATCCTGGCGACTTGGTTGCGGATTTCTTCTGCGGTTCAGGGACTCTCCCGCTGGTCGCGGCTCGGCTTGGCCGCCGCTTCCTGGCTGGAGATGTGACCTGGCGCGCCGTCCACACCACGCGCAGCAGGTTGGTGGCCTTGCCTTCCTCGCCTTTCGCTTTTTATCGGGATTCAACGGCGCAAATTCCCCTCTCACCTGCAACCCTTCGGGCTGAGCCTCAGGGCGAAGCCTGCAACCCTTCGCATCTGCTCAGGGCAAGCCTGCAACTTGCCAACCGGACAATTTCCATTGAAAACCCTCCCGACCTGGATTACTGGGAGGTGGACCCGGCCTGGGACGGGATCACCTTCCGCAGTGCAAACCAGGCCCAACGTCCGATCCGCAGCCGAGTAGGTGCTGCGCACGGAGTCATCCCACTTAAATTGGATTTGCCCGTAGCACCAAAAAATATCTGCATCCGGGCAATTACAGTCAAGGGGGAACAGATCCAAATTTGGACAAAGTGACTGTCACAGGGTTAAACGTCCAAACGGTAACCCACCCCACGCACAGTCTTCAACAATTTTGGGTTATCAGAGTCAGCCTCGATAGCCCGCCGCAGCCAGGAAATGTGTACATCCAGTGTGCGCATATCCTCGGTGTAATCCGTCTCCCAGACCTGCGAGAAGAGCGCTCTCCGCTCGACCAGCTCGCCGCGATGGTCGAGCAGTATCTTCAATAACCGCATCAAGCGCGGCGTCAGGCGTGTTTGTTTCCCAAAACAACGAACGGTGCGGTTTTCCATATCCAGCCGGATCAGACCCGCGTGGATATAGTTTTTGCCGTCCCCGGGCAGCAGGTGGCGAATGCGATTGACCAGTTTCTGGATCGTGAACGGCAGCGACAAGACCACATTTGCATTTGCATTGTTTCTTTCCCGGTCGGGATCAAGGATCAGGAGGATGGGCAAGTTCTGCGTCTTCTCGCGCAGCGACTGGCAGATGCGCTTGCCGCTGGTGCGTAAAGAGGCCGCGTTGACCACCACCGCATCCGGGTCGAAACTACCCTCCAGGCGCGCCAAAGCCTGGCTGCCACTGGAGACCAGTTCAACTTCAAAACCTTTATTACGCAGGGCGGCAGCGAAAGCAGGATGGTCTGCGTGCTTACCCTCTATGACCAGGATCGTCGCTTTATTCATTGTGACGGAGGAATATAACTGAGGTAGACAACGGTGTCAACCATTATACTCCAATCTTAAATAACTCAAACAGTTTTTAGCGGGGAACTTTGGAAATTTCCATGCGCAGCACCCTTCGATGAACTCAGGGCAGCGCCTACTCGGTGAAACCCGACCTTCCCACCCGACAGCAGGTCTGGTAAAATCAGCCGCCGGAGCGTTGTACCCTTCGCTCCATAAATTTATCCCAGAAAGGGCTTGAACAAAAATGAAAGTACTGCTCATCAAGGACGTTTACAAACTAGGCCGCGCCGGTGATGTTAAACGCGTCGCGGATGGTTATGGCCGCAATTTCCTGATCCCGCAGGGACTGGCCGTATTAGCCACGCCAGGCGCACTGAAACAATCCGAGAAAATCCGCCAGAAGGCTGCCGAACATCGCGCCATCTTGAACGAAGAGATGGGCGTTATTGCCGGGCGCCTGATGGGTCTGGAACTGGCTTTCGCCGCGCGCGCCGGCGAAACTGGCAAACTTTACGGCTCGATCACCCCGCAAGACATGGCGGACGCCATCCAGGAGAAGACCGGTTACGCCATCAAGCGCCAGCAGCTTGACATGCAACCTCTGCGCACGCTCGGCGAACACACAATCCGTATTCGCCTGACGATGGATTTGATCCCAGAGATCAAGGTGACCGTCTACCGGGAAGGTGAAGCGCGGCCCAGCCTTCCGGTCGCCCCTGCGGTTGAACCAGCCAAGACCAAGCCTGTCAAAGCTGAGCCTGTCAAAGCTGAGCCTGTCAAAGCTGAGCCTGTTGAAGCTGAGCCTGTCGAAGCTGAGCCTGTCGAAGTTGAGCCTGTTGAAGCTGAGCCTGTCGAGGCCGAGTCTGTCGAAGTTGAGCCTGTCGAGGCCGAGCCGGTCGAAGCTGAGCCGGTCGCGGCCGAGAGCGAAGCGGAAACCGGCGAGACCGCCGAAGCCGAAGCTTAATTTTCTAAAGGAAGTCCACATACAAACATCACCGGTCGAACCAGCCAGGGAAACCGGTGATGTTCTATTCTCCGAAGATGACAGAACCAATGCGCAGCACCTACTCGGTCGGCCAACAACTCAAAAAAGCCCGCGAAGCCCGTAACCTGACCATCGCGCAGGTTACCCAAGTCACGCGCATCCGCGCCCATCATCTTGATGCAATCGAGGCGGATAACTTCGATGCGCTCCCCTCGCCCGTTCAAGCGCGCGGCTTTTTACGACTCTATGCAGAATACCTCGGCCTATCCTTACCGGTAGGCCTTTGGGAAGAATTGATTGCCAACCAGCGCGCTGAGAGTGCGGAACCGGCTGCCTTGCAACCGGTAACGGCGTCTTCTGCTATTGAAACCGAAGCGATCGAAGCCGAACCTGAGCCGGCCGGGGATGAAATGACAGAGATGGAAGCGGAAGCGGAGATTACCGAGAGCGAGATGCCCGAATCCATGCCGGGTACACCCCCACCAGCTCCATTTTCGCAGACGATATTCATCGCCATCGGCGAGCAATTGCGCCAGCACCGCGATGCGCTTGGCCTGACGCTCGACGAAGTGGAGCGCCACACCCACGTCCGCAAACATTATTTGCAGGCGTTGGAAGCCGGCGATTTCGAGCATCTGCCGACCTCTGTCCAGGCGCGCGGTATGTTGAACAACTACGCCCATTTCCTGGATATGCAAGTGGATGCAATCCTGCTGCGCTTCGCCGAAGGCTTGCAGGCCCAACGCCTCGAACGCCAGCCCCAGAGGCTTGAAAAACCGCAGCGCGCCAGGCTCAAGGCCAACGTTACAGCCTCATTTCAGCGCTTTCTCTCCATTGACTTGATTTTCGGCGGCGGATTGATCCTGCTCTTGCTCATCTTTGCCGTGTGGGGCACGAGCCGGGTGATCAATTTGCGCGCGGCACCCAAACCCGAAGCCACCGCGCCCTCAATCTCAGACGTGCTGCTGGCCGCGCCAACCCCCGGCACCGAAACAGTCGAGGCCGCGCAAACCAGCGGGTTCATAACTCCTGTCCCTGCCAGCGGACAAACCCCAGTCATTGCCCTCCCAACCACGATCCCCGGGCATGTACAGGTCGTCGTCGTAGCCCTTGAGCGGGTCTGGGTGCGCGTCACGGTGGATGGCAAGGTCAAACTGGAAGGCCGGCTTATCGCTGGCAGCGCCTATCCATTCGATGGGGACGATCAAATCGAGGTATTGACCGGAGATGGTTCCGCCGTGCAGATCATCTACAACCAGGCCGACCTGGGCGTGATGGGCACCTTCGGTGAAGTCGTCAACCGCATTTACACACC
>JBDRTP010000273.1:0-9876 GCA_043823965.1 Chloroflexota bacterium | reverse complement strand
ACCATTTTGATGCGGAAGGGTTCGGGAGGGTAGTGGGGCATGAAAGTCTCCAGTGGCAGTTTTCAGTGATCAGTGTTCAGTTTTCAGTGAACAGTTTAGCACGGTTTTGCGAAAAAAGACTTCCGAAGTCTCAGAGACTTCGGAAGTCTGTGGCATCCTAACCTTTTTCCAAAATTTCTTTCAACCTGTCCACGATGGATGGTAAGTTTACTTGTGTCGTGTGCCAGATAATATTCAAGTTCACGCCGAAATATTCGTGAATGACGATGTTTCGCATGGCGCGCATTTCATCCCAGGGAATATCGGGATAACGTTTGGTGATTTCTTTTGGAGTGTGACGCGCTGCCTCCCCGATAATTTCCAAATTGCGTAGAACGGCGTCTATGGTCTTTTGGTCTGCTTGAAACTCGCTTAAGGTTAGATTCTGTGTATAGACCCTGATGTATTCGATGCAATCCAATATGTCCGCAATGCGGATCTTCCAATTCCTAGGCGACATGGAACGCCTCACGCAAAATGTCGTCGCGCATTTCCTTGCGAAGCGCTTCGGGAGTGACCAGGTCCACTTCACGTCCAAACAGTTTTTCGAGATAGAGTTTCAATCGCGCAAACTCGAATAATCCCACGGGACGATTGAATTCGACCAATATATCTATATCGCTGTCGCGGCGTGCTTCCCCGCGCGCATAGGACCCAAACAGGGCAATCGAGCGAACGCCAAATTCATCCAGCGCGCTCTTTTGTTTTTCTAGGATGGTGAGAATATCTTTTTGTTTCATAACGCTTCCAGTAAATTTTAGCACATTTTATCGAGCGAGATGAGGCAAATTGATTCGGTTACTTTGATGCGGAAGGGTTCGGGAGGGTAGGTGGGCATGCGATTCCTTTTTTTGAAGGTCTTTTGGAAGTGTAAGTGTCATTTCGTAATAACTTCATCTTCGACTCTCCAAGCCCCACTTTCATATTGTTGAAAAATAAATTTTCTTTCTTGTTCGAACGGTTGTGGCGGATCATAATAAATACCATCGACGTTTCCGAAATATTCTATTAATCTTCTTCCATAAAATCAAAAAAGGATGGCTGAAAAACTTCTTTTGGTTCGCTCATTCTTCTGGGTTTGAATCTGCCAACTTTTAATCCGCCATAACCGTCAATGGTTTGCTTTATTTTGTCAACACAGTACGGCATTCTTTCATGAATGTCTTCTGTTGTAAACCGCAAAAAGCCCCATTTTTTGGTCGCCAAATCATTGGCGCGGTGTTTGTCTTTTTGTACATCTTCCGGGTTTGTGTGATGATAATTCCCGTCAGTTTCAATGTTTATTTTCCCGTCTTTGCAATAAACGGCAAAGTCAAGGGCATATCTTTTTTCGTCAACATCTATAAATTCTTGCCGTTCCGCTGGAATTTCTTCTTTCTTCAATTCTACCCAGAGTAAATCTTCAAGGGGACTTTCATCAAATAAATCGTTAATTTCTTCTGCTGTTCTAAATTTTTCAATAGTTGTTGGGATGAAATGAATCCGTCTTTTCTTGCGGCTGATAATCGGTCTTGGGTGTGGTTGAAGATTTCCGACAAAAATCTGGTAATAAAGCCAACTTGATTTGTAATCTTTTGCCTCATTGGGAAAGAGTTCGCGGCGAGGTACTTTGCGAATTTCCCTTACTTGGGCAACATAATTTACCGCGTTACCTTGTTCTCCAAAAATTTTTGTTTGATAGAAGGCAATCCAATCTGGAGGAAAACCATCCTCAAGCCATTTCTCAACGCTTTTTACAGGTATGCGATACCAATGTTCCTTTCGCAGGCGTGCAAAATCTAGCATGTCATCAATAATTGCTACAAGAACTTCGCCGTGTCTGGACATTGGGTGGTAGTCCTATGCTTGAATAATCAACCGTTGCGGATTCGAGGAGGGTACCCGCAGGGTGAGAGGAGCCGCTTTGCGGCGTTCGATCAAGTCAAGGTAGGTGGAACTGAGGAAGACTTTCATGTTTTTCCTCCACTTTTATTTCTCTCCCGCCATCTGTAAAACCCGCTCGACCAGTTCGTTGTGTAAATACAGTCCCGCTTCTTGTATTGCTTTCAGCAGTGGAGCGATTGCGGGAATGATATTTTCTTCTTTTGCCAGCAGAAGCACGCCAAGCGTTCCGCTCAAAGGCAGTTTCAATCGTTCGGCATAACGCCTTGCTTTGCGTTCGTCAATCAACACGAGAGAGGCGT
Source organism: Chloroflexota bacterium (assembly GCA_043823965.1). Lineage (GTDB taxonomy): Bacteria > Chloroflexota > Anaerolineae > Anaerolineales > Villigracilaceae > CG2-30-58-95. The sequence goes on along the minus strand of JBDRTP010000273.1, from coordinate 7,654 downwards.
TTTGCTCCTCCGCCAGCGTAAGCACCTGCGCTTCGCCCTCGTCAAGCCCCGCAAACGCGCCTGCCCGGTTTGGATTTTGGAGTTCAGTCACCCGAATCCATGATTCCTCGCGCAGGGTTTTGCGGCGCGTTTCTTTTTCGGTGGACAGAAATTCCTCCCTGACTGCGGGAGGAATCAGAATCTCGCTAAATAACGCGTGCAGTATATCCAGCCGCGCAATAGACCAGAAAGCCACCAGCGGCGTGCTATTGGCGACGACGGGCCTGGCGCGCATGTTTCAAATCCTTTGCGATTTCTCCAGGAGTTTCTCCAAATGGGGAGAGTCCATATTGACCCAGCAGAAACATAAAAGTTACACGCGGTACATCTGCGATTTTGGCGGCCAGCCCTGTGGTCAGTTTGCCGCTTTCGTACAATTTCAAGGCCAGCAAAAGGCGCGCCTCGCGCTCGAATTCTTTTGGTTCTTGTTGCAAAGCCCACAAGACTTCAGGGGGATATTTGATATTCAAAGTGTGCATGGCTCGCTCCTGTCATATTCAGTATTATACAACAGCGCGGCTTTGCGATGCTCGATCAGATCAAGATAATATGGGACTGAGGAAGACTTTCATAGTGATTTCCCTTGCAAAAAGCCCGACGGTTTGTCGTCGGGCGGGGTAAGTTGATTATCAGATTGTCCATGAATTGCTTTGCAGGACGCGAAAACCGCTTATCCTCAAACAGATACCAGATGAGAGCGTGGGTATCGGCAATGGCGCGGATCATGTAATATCCTCGCGCGGAAAATCTTTCCACATTTCCTTGCGCGCGGCGTCAATCTCCGCGGCTGAAATGGATGGGCGCAAATCCTTCCAAAGTCCGCGCAGGGACACGTAAACCTTGCGAGCGTCAGCCAGACTTTGTTCGATCTCTGGCAATGCCTGTGGAATGACTTTCAACCGCTCGCGCGGCGGCAATTTGCGGAGTATTTCCAAAACGGTGTTTGGGGTGGGGTTGATCATATCTCACCTCGCGGTTCAAATATGCACTTCGTGATACGCTGCATTGCGATGTTTGGTCAGTCCAACGGTAAAAGGATTTCCTGTCGAACCACATCGGCGGCATAAGCCAGCGCGGCGCGCACCGCCTCGGTTGTGACCTGCGGATATTCCTTCGTTACTTCTTCGATGCTCATGCCGTCCGCAATACTGCCGACGAGCATGGCGATGGGCACGCGCGTCCCTTTGATGCACGGTTCGCCATGATGAATGTCGGGGTCAATGGTCACAAAATTTTGCCAGTGAATGCGAGACATGGTTTTTGTTCCTGCTGTGTCAGGATTGCAGCACAAATAGACCGCGCGACTTTGCGATATTCGGTCAGGTCAATGCAGGTGGAACTGAGGAAGACTTTCAGGGGTGGCCTCGCTGTTAGATTCGCACTGAAGTCACGCGTTAGGATACGTAGCCGCCGCAAACAGCTTAACCCAATATGTTTTTCGCGGACTCTAAGAATTTCTCTGCAATTTGCACTGCCTTGTATGCTTCCCCAGATGCAACGTGGACCGAAACGCCGTAATCGCCCACTCCGCGAAGTTCGAATAACCAGTTCAGGTTTTTGCCTTGTTCCGTATCAAGTTTTCCTGTTTTTACAAAGAAACGATGGATGGCGGAAATGACGCCGCTGTGCTTGCTGGTGTCAATGTTTTCTTTCAGCAATAATGCGCTGGCGGCATAGAACGCGGCGTAATACGCGCGCGAGGCGGCGATGTCGTAATAGCCTTTGTCCAGCAGGTCTCTGGCGGCGTTCAGGGATGTATCGGCGCGCTCAAGATTGGCAAGAATTTCCTCGGCATTTTCCGTCATTACACTGCTATCCCTTCCCGCCGCGCGTTGCGATACAGCGAGACGCTTCCCAGTTCAAAGTCACTGATGGAAACGGGTTTGGCTGAAATCAATTGTTCTGATTCGATCTGGACGGGATAAAGTACGTCCACAAGTTGCCTTAGTTCTGCGAAGTAATCGAAGGGCGGAGTGAGCAATACAAGTAAGTCAATATCACTTGCAGGACTGGCCTGTCCACGCGCCATGGAGCCGTAAAGAATCACACCTTTGAGCCGCTTGCCGTAGTATCTCGCAAGTGTCTCTTTGCATTTTTGAATAGTGGAATTGGCGGCTTTCGTGATCATGAATTTGATTATACAGCAGATGTTGCCTCTGAAATTTCCTCCCCAGTCACCATGCTGTACAGCACATCAGGGTCAAGGTCTGCACCGTTGGGCCAGAAGATCGTTCCCCATTCAGAGTTGACTCTCACTTTGGCAAAGAAGGACTCGTCTTTCATCGGCTCGAAGACCCCCCTGAATTTGACAAGTTTACGAATGTCAACTTTGCCTTCAACGCCATCTTCAAATTGAAGGGATAGGCAATAATTTTTTAGCGGCTTAACTTTTACAATATCTTTCAACACAGGACTTTACTCCAATGGGGCGATCTTATTCGGTGGAGTTTCGCTTTGAACCAGCTTCCAGTTTTCCCGTAATTCATCTCGGTGTGCCATAGCCCATTCCGCCGAGTAGGCCTTCGGCAACCAGACCAAACACGCGAGGCGACAAGCTTCCATGCAAAATGGAAATTGTCTCGATGTTGATTTGTGCCTTCTGCCCGCCATAGCGAACATGGAAATGCGGCGGCTGATGGTCGCTGTAATACATCGTAATGATGATGCCGAAGAAGCGAGAAATTTCTGGCACAGGGTTTACCTTTCAGGAACCATTTTACAACAAAATCCGCTCTGCTGCGGAAAATTGTGTGTCTGTGAAACGAGTAGCCAGTGAAGCTCATGCGGAAAAGATTCCCAATAAGTTTAGCACGCTTTGAATGATAGCGATATAATCCGAACATGGCAAAACCCAGGCTGCGCTTGATTCTGGCCCTCATTATCCTGATCGCCTCGACGGCCCTGTTGATTTGGGGATTCTGGCCGCTTGTTCGGGAGAGTCAGATCTTGATCATTCCACCCAACAAGCTCCAGTTGCCAACACCAACCGGTTTCTTGCCCATCTCTCAACCGCTCTAACGTTGCAGGCCACCCTTTATAATTTCAGGACTTACGCAGTTGATGAGGTTAGTCCATTTTCTACCGCCGAAGGCCTACTCGGCAGAGACCGCTAAGAGCGCAGAGTTTTAATAAGTTTACGGAGAGTCTGTTTACAAGTGTTTAGTGAAAACGGTCAGGTCGTCGCCGGGGGAATAGAAATCGCGGATCCTGGCTTCCAGTTCGTAGCCGCTCCTAAGGTAAAAACGCCGGGTGGGTTCGAAAGCCGGTTTTCCGGCCGTCTCGGCGATCAGCAGGCGGCCGCCGCGCTGGCGCACCTGCGCTTCGACACGCTCGAGCAGGGCATCCCCAACCCCCTGGCGGTGATGGTTCTTATCCACTGCGATCCAATACAGGTCGTAAGCCCCCTGGGTGAGTGGACGTTGGCCGTAACAGGCGAATCCGAGCAAATTTCCACCGCGGCGGGCGGCGACGAAGTGGTACCAGCTCGCAGCGTCGCCCTTGGCGGTGAATTCTGTCCATAGTTCCTGGATGGTGTCTATATCGCCTGGCTCGAACAGGTCAATGTTCCTGGCTATTTCTAGAATGCCTGCGCCGTCTGCGTTTGTGGGGATAACAAGTTCAAGATCAGTTGCGGGCATTGCCATCTTTCTCTCTGCATGGCGAGTTTGAGAATGCGCTCGACCATTTCAGCATAGGAGTAGCCGGCTTGTTTGGCAGATTTCGGGAATCCCGATCCGGGCCCCAGGTCGGGAATTTCGTTGATGTCTATAATATAGGGAATCTGGTTGTGGAAGCGAATATCCACCCGCCCGAGATCGCGTAAGCCTACCGCCCGGTAAGCGCGGGTGGCCGCCTCCGTGACCCGTCGCCGGTCATCTGTACTCAGGTCGGCTGGACAGCGCGACGGAATATTCTTGAAATAATAGGAATCTGGTACCCACTTGGAATCGTAGCTAAGGATTCGATTAAATGGGTTGGGGATATGCGAGTAATCAAATTCGGTGATCGGCAGGACTTCGATGTACTTATTCCCCCAAATGGAAACCGCCAGCTCGCGCCCCGGGATGAACTCCTCGACCAGCGCGGGTTGACGGTAGCGCTTGATCACATATGCGACCCGGTTGAGTAAATCTTCGTTATTGCTGACAACTGAATTCAGGTCAATTCCAATGCTGGCGTCGTCGGCGACGGGCTTGACGATGGCAGGCAAATTATGCCGGTAAACGCCCTCCGGTTTTGTATAAACCTGATAGGAGGGTGTGGGAACTCCAGCCGCTAACAGTCGCTGTTTGGTGCGGCCCTTATCAATGCACAATGAGTTGGTCTCTGCCGAAGAACCCGTGTGCCTGAAACCGAGTCTTTCTATCAGGCGGATGACTTTTGTGGCATCTTTATTCTTCCCGCCGAACCCATCGCAGAAATTAAAAACAAACGCCGTTTCTGTCGAGAACGGCTCAAGCGAGGCTTTCAGTTCGTCGAGCGAGTTTCGGACAGCAATGGGCAGGGTACGATACCCACGAGCGCTCAACGCGTCGTCTAAATGCGCTGCCACACTGGCTGTGTCCTGAAGGGCGATCAGATCTTTTGGATCGCCGCAAGAGACGTTCAGCTCGACGTTATAGAGGATAAGTATTAGCGGGTCTTCCTCGTTCACTCCTTTCGGGCCTCCTTCATGGATGCGAATAGTATCAGTTAACTCAACCGCTCTTATATTACTACCATATTCCAAAAAAATACAGGTTTTTTGAGTAACTGCTCAACTTTAAGACGGACTTGTCTTTTTGCATCGAAGTAAGTATCATAAGGATAACAGGTTACCTATGCTGGAAAAGCATTTTCGCCATTCAACACTGATTTTAGTGGGTTTTATTCTGACCTCGGCCTTATTGGCATGTGGGACATTCCCTTACGCCGCACAAGCGCCGTCAGGCGCTGCGTTGGCGACACCTACCTTGAACCTCGCACTGGCAGCGACTGGCGCGCCGATGACGAGCCTCCCGGCACCTGCCAACCCTTTGCCTCCCGTGCCATCCGGAACTGAGTTTGCCAACATGCAGCCAGCCATCCAGGAGTCCCGGCGCCTGACCCTGGAATGGCCGCCGGTCATCCGCGCTGGCGACGCGGATACCGTCCGCTTGACACTTGAAGTGGATGATCGGGGCAACCTGACGCCGACGGCCGAAATTGAAGGTCATATTACCCGCGGTCAGACGGTCTTTATTCCGAATGTGTATGATACCCACAATGTCGTTGCCGAAGCGCGCCTGGATCTGGCTGGGCTGCAGGTCGTCCCATCTGAAACGGCCAGCCAGCCCCTGCGTCCCGGTCAGCGGGTGACATTCTATTGGAGTGTGCGGCCATTGGAAGCGGGGAAGTTCCGGGGTGTCGTCTGGTTCTACCTGCGTTTCGTCCCGCTGCTTGGTGGCCCTGAGAGTGAACGTGCCATCTCGGCCCAGACAATTGAGATCGAAGCCGTTTCGTTCCTGGGTCTCAAGGCTGGCCCGGCGCGTTTGTTGGGCGCAGCGGGGGCGTTTTTATGCTCGGTCTTGGGTCTCCCGTTCCTGGAGGACAGTCTCCGCTGGCTGTTGAAACGCATAATATGACAAAAATCACATAAAAACAAGACGGGGATTAGTAAGCGAATGAATTTGTTTATGGTAAAATTTGCCCGTTGCCAGGTTGTATTGGACAACAAATTTTCTTTCCGGGGTGCTTATGCAAAACGCATGGCTTTACATCGGTCTCTTCTTGATCATTGGGATCATTGTACCGGTCGTTCCACTGCTGTTATCTTGGTTGTTGGCGCCGAAAAAACCAAATCCGGTCAAACAAAGTACGTATGAATGTGGTATCGAGACAGTGGGGGATTCCTGGGTTCAATTTAAAGCCCAATACTACATTTTCGCGCTGGTATTCCTCATATTCGACGTTGAGACCGTCTTTCTTTTCCCGTGGGCGCTCGCAATGAACAAATTACCTCTCTTTGTGGTGCTGGAAGGCATCCTGTTTATCCTCATCCTCGTCGCCGGTCTGGTGTATGTCTGGCGCAAAGGGATGTTGGAATGGGTGTAAAAGCAATAGAGAATAATAAAAGGCTGACAGGGCGTTATCCTCTCAGCCTTTTATTTGTTGGCATACCACCTCAACCTAACCCCTCTCCCTGCCCCCTTCGGGGGTGCTTCGCGAGGCGAGGGGCGAGAGGTGTGGCTAAAAGGAGTAATCCATGACCTTCTGGACTGACCCGATCAACTTCATCGCCGCCTGGCTGCGCGGCCTGCTAACGGGTTGGGGTTTGGGCGTTGACCTGGCGAATATCCTGCTTGCCTTGTCAGGCATAATTATTTTAATCGTATTCGCGATGGTGCTGGATATCTTCCTCGTCTGGATTGAACGTAAAGTGGTGGCGCGTTTCCAGAACCGCCTCGGACCGAATCGGATCGGCCCCTTCGGCATTTTCCAACCGTTCGCGGACATCGTCAAGCTGGTCATCAAAGAGGACATCACCCCCGATGGAGCGGACAAGGTCGTCTACAACATCGCACCCGTGCTGGCCGCGACGGCGGTCATCATGCTCTGGGCGATCCTCCCGCTGGCCTCCACAATCTACGGAGTAGATCTCAACGTAGCCCTGTTATATCTGGTTGCGGCTGGCGCTTTGGGGACGCTCGCTATCATCATGGCCGGCTGGGCTTCGAACAATAAGTATGCCTTGTTGGGCGCCTTCCGCATGGTAGCGACCATGATCTCCTTCGAGATCCCCATGGTGGTTGTCCTGCTCATCCCGACGATCATCGCCGGAACGATGAGCGTGAAGGGCATCACCGAATTCCAGGGCGGGGTATGGATTTTCATCTTATCACCGCTTGCAGCCGTGATTTTCATTATCAGCGCTATCGCCGAATTGGGTCGTGCGCCGTTTGACCTGAATGAAGCTGAGTCCGAGATTGTGGCCGGCTTCCACATTGAATACACCGGTATGAAGTTCGGTTGGTTCTATGCGAGCGAATTGCTGCACTCCTTCACCTTTGGCGGCTTTATCGCGATCCTGTTCTTTGGCGGCTACAACTTCTTCGGGCTGGAGAAATATCCCTTGCTGGGCGTCTTGATTTTCCTGGCGAAAGCCTTATTCTTCTACTGGGTGATCATGTGGGTAAAGTATTCCATGCCGCGCATCCGCATTGACCACATGTTAGCCTTTTGTTGGAAGTTCCTCACGCCGCTCTCGTTTGTCCTGTTGATTGTTACTGCGCTGTTGGATAAACTGCTCGCGGCAACCAATTTTTATATCCTTGGGATGTTCCTGTCCAATGTAGGCATCGCTTGGGTAACGATTGAGATCCTACGCGCGTATGCTAGACGCCAACGCAAAGCTGAAGAGGTTCCTGTCCAACCTCTGGCTGAGGCGGCGCATCACTAGCATCTCTGCGTGGTCGGGCTCCCAAAGTGCCACGAAGTGGTAAAGTGCCACGAAGTGGTATGCCCGACGGCATGCCCGCCGAGTAGGCCTTCGGCAGGGTGCTTCGCGAGGAGCCGTCTCTGCTGGTTGAATTCTAAGAGGAGCAAATGGTATGACTCCTGATCAAATCATCTTTATCCTGACTGCCGCGTTGATTAT
>JBDRTP010000272.1:0-2379 GCA_043823965.1 Chloroflexota bacterium | reverse complement strand
TAGCCCAGTGATGAACCGCCAGCGTCCTGGCCTGCCGGGATTGAGTTTAGCGCTTTTTGTCCATTGCCAGCGAAGGCGACCCGGCAACCTGGGCATACGCCGCCGCCGTGTTGAGCCAGGAAGGTTTCCCTTCGACTGGCGTCTGGCGTGTGCGGGATGTAAATGCATCCAGCGAACAGTGGCGCTTCGGCGGTGGGCCGGATGACACTAACCATACGCGCATCATTGATCTGGCCTGGCCTGAAGGCGAGTTGCCTGCCCAAGAAAATATGCTCTCGACTTATACCAGCAGCGCGGCTGCGCTCGGTCAACTGAAAGCGGACGACTTCCCGCAGATCCAGATGCTGGCAGCAAAATAAAGGATCATGACCATCATCACACCCGAATGGGTCAAAGACGCAATTTTTTACCAAATATTCCCCGACCGCTTCGCCAAGACCAAGCGCATGCCGAAGAAGGGCCTGAACCTCGAAACCTGGGATTCGCCGCCCACCGTGTACGGCTTCAAGGGCGGCGACCTGTTGGGCGTCACAGAACATCTCGACTACCTGCAAGAGCTGGGCATTACAGCCATCTATTTCAACCCGGTCTTCGCCTCGGCAGCCAATCACCGCTACCACACCTACGATTACTACAACGTTGATCCCTTGCTTGGTGGGAATGCTGCCCTGCGCGAGCTATTGGACGCCGCCCACGCGCGCGGTATCCGCGTTGTGCTGGACGGCGTCTTCAACCACGCCAGCCGCGGCTTTTGGCAGTTCCACCACACACTCGAAAACGGCGCTGCTTCACCTTACGCGGATTGGTTTCATTTCGCCCCCGACCGCCTTTCCGGCACAAATCATTTTGGCGCTTATCCAGGCTACGAAGAAAACAAAGCCCTACAGAGAGGTGAAGGCAGCCTGGAGGCCATTGGCTACCAGGCCTGGTGGGACTTGCCCGCCCTGCCGAAGTTCAACACCAACACGCCCGCCGTGCGCGAATTCATCTTCGACGTTGCCGAATATTGGATCAAGTTTGGGATTGACGGCTGGCGGCTGGACGTGCCCGCCGAAATCAACGACGACGGCTTCTGGCAGGAATTCCGCCGCCGCGTCAAGGCCATCAATCCCGAAGCTTACATCGTCGGTGAAATCTGGGAAGAATCCCAACGCTGGCTGCAAGGCGACCAGTTTGACGCGGTGATGAACTACCTGGTCACCATCGCTTCTCTGGGCTTCTTCACCGGCAAGCATCTGGATCAGAAAGAGACGAACCGCGCTGGCGGTTATCGCAGCAAAGTCCGCCCACTGAATGTGACTGAATTTGCCGAGCGCATCGAGCATATCCTCGCTCTGTATGACCCGGCCATCACCCAGGTTCAGCTCAACCTGCTCGACAGTCACGACACGCCCCGTTTCATCACCAGCGCCAGCGGCGACCAGGCCTCCCTCAGGCTGGCGATGTTATTCATGTTCACCTGCCCCGGCGCGCCGTGCCTCTACTATGGCGACGAGATCGGTCTGGATGGACGCCACGATCCGGAGTGCCGCAAGAGCTTCCCGTGGGACAAGTCGAGGTGGAATGACGGTTTATTAAGCTATACGAAGGCGTGCGTTTCCTTGCGCCAGGCGCATCCAGCCCTGCGGCGCGGCAGCTTCCATCGGCTGTATGCAAACGATGGGGTCTATGTTTTTGGGCGTAAATTGAATGACGAGACGCTCGTCACTGCCCTCAACGCAGCCGAGCAAGGACGCACCGTGGACATTGCCGTGGATGCGCTCGGCCTCACGAACGGGCCGCTGGCGACAATCTTTGGCGAGGCGAGTGCGGAAATCCAAAAAGGCAAAATCCTTGCTCTAAAGCTGGCGCCTCGCAGCGCGGTGGTGTTGAAAGGGAAATAATGATGAGGGTCGGCGAGCTTTTCGGCGACAATCTATCCACGATTGCCAGTTACACGCAACAGCCTGACATTGAAAAGCAGCTCGCTGGGGGCCGGCCACTACCTTGCCCTGCCGCTCATGGGACAGGTCTCAGTTGCAGACCTGGCAGTAAACGCCAACGCGGTTTTGCTGATTACAGGCCAGTTGACCTCCCGCCTTATGGTACACTACTCCTGCAATTACAATCCGTTCCTAACAAATAATGATGAAAACGGAGTGCAAAGTCTCCCGATTTTGCCTGCGACGACTGGAGTCGCTTCTTTTAGGCCACTACCCCCGCTGTATCTACAGGAAAGAAAATGACCAAACCCAACGATATCTCACGTTATCTTGCCAACTGGCAAAAGGAAATTGACGGCGCGGCGCTCTACAATGCGCTCGCTGAGGCCGAATCGCAGACGCAACTGGCCGAAGTCTATCGCCGCCTGGCAGCCAGCGAAGAGAAACACGCACGCGT
>JBDRTP010000271.1:0-3925 GCA_043823965.1 Chloroflexota bacterium | reverse complement strand
CAACTGGGTGATCGCCGGTTCCCGCTCTGCCACCGGCATGCCCCTGCTGGCCAATGATCCGCATTTAGGCATTCAAATGCCGTCCATCTGGTATCAGATTGGCCTGCACTGCCGGCCCAAGAGCGAGGCCTGTCCTTACGCGGTGACCGGGTTCTCCTTTGCGGGTGTGCCGGGTGTGGTCATCGGCCACAATGACCGCATTGCGTGGGGCTTTACCAACGTCGGGCCGGATGTGATTGACCTGTTCATCGAGAAGATCAATCCCGATAACCCGAACCAGTACGAGTACCTGGGCAAGTGGGTGGATATGGAAGTTCATACCGAAACCATCCTGGTCGGCGGCGGCGATCCGGTGGAATTGACCGTCCGCAAGACAGTCCATGGTCCGATCATTTCCGACCGAGTAGGTGCTGCGCACAGCTATGGCCCGCTCAAGCAACAGGTTGAGGCAGGCGAGCAGTCTTTCACTGAAAAAGCCGGTATCGAACTGCCTGAGCATTATGCCATTGCCATGCGTTGGACAGCCCTCGAACCCACCAGACTCTTCGACGCCATCTGGGGCTTCGATCGAGCACAGAACTGGGAAGAGTTCCGCACTGCCGCGCGCGACTTCGTCGTCCCGGCCCAGAACCTGGTCTACGCGGATGTGGACGGCAACATCGGTTACCAAATGCCCGGCAATATCCCGATCCGCAAGGCCGGAAACGGCCGCCTGCCTGTGCCCGGCTGGACTGGCGAATACGACTGGAAAGGTTACCTCCCCTTCGAAGAACTGCCCTATGTTTATAACCCGTCTTCCGGTTATGTCGCCACGGCCAATAACCAGGCGAACCCCTGGGATTACCCCTACCTGATCACTACTGAATGGGATTTCGGTTTCCGCGCCGAGCGCATCGTGGAGATGATCGAGAACGCCCCTGGCCCGATTGACATCGCTTACATCCAGAAGATGCACGGTGACAACTACGATGCCAGCGCGGCTACCCTCGTCCCGCTCTTGATGCAGGCGAACTTGGGCGACAAAAAGTTGGAAGAGATGCGCGCTATCTTCGATGGCTGGGACTATCAGGACAAGATGGATTCGGCGCCTGCCGCGCTGTATGCTGCCTTCTGGCGCCGATTCATGACCAACACCTTCGGTGATGACCTGCCCAAAGAGCGCCAACCGGGCGGCTCGAGCCGTTGGTTCGAGGTTGTGCGTAACATGGCCGAACAGCCCGACAGCCACTGGTGGGACTCGCAATTGACCGCCGGTAAAGTCGAGACGCGTGACGATATCTTCAAACAATCCTTCGCTCAGGCTGTTGCCGATGTGCAGGAAGCTCTTGGCAAAGACCCGGCCAAATGGCGCTGGGGCGACCTGCACACCTCCACCTTCGAGAACCAAACGCTTGGCAAATCCGGCGTGGCGCCAATCGAAGCCCTCTTCAACCGGGGGCCATTCCCCACGGCTGGCGGCGCTTCGATTGTGAATGCTACCGGATGGAATGCATCCAAAGGCTTCGAAGTCACCTCCGTCCCATCCATGCGCATGATCGTTGACCTGGGCGACCTGCGGAATTCGCTCACCGTTCACCCGACCGGCCAATCCGGCCATGCCTACCACCCGCATTACATTGACATGGCCGACCTGTGGCGGTACATCCAGTATTACCCGATGCTGTGGAATGAGCAGGCCATCGTTTCAGGCGCGGAGGCGCATTTGCAGTTAGTTCCGTAGTTGGTTAGTTTGATGGTTGGGTAGTCAGTTGAACATAAAGAGGCCGGGCATCCTGCTCCGGCCTCTTTGCTTTATCCTTTTCTCGTTACTCATTACTTCACCCATGATCAGCACACGGCCGATCTCCGATCAGAATCCTCAGGTACTGCCGGTGCTGCATGATGCGGATGTATTTGCATTCAGCGAGAAGGAACTTCCCCCGGATACCCTGGATGCAAAGGTTGAGATTCTCTTTTTGACCTGTTGGCTGCTGCACGATGGGCAGATGACCTTACTTGTATCGCTGCCGTTGCGCAGCAGCTCTTCAAAAGGCTGACCGCAATCATTACAGGCAAACTCGAAAATTGGCATAGGTGACTCCTTGCTATTGGTGTTCTGGAAACAGGCTGCATACCTGCCAATCGAGTTAGATGCAAAAAGGGGTAAAAGGTTACATCTAGCCACCTGAGATTTTTGGAATACGAACTTTGTACGGTAGAGAATTACGCATTACGCATTACGTTTCCCTTTCCTCGCCTTCACCGCCTCCACCACCATCGGCAGGATTGAAATGAGGATGATGGCAATGATGACCAGCGAGAAGTTGTGCTTGACGAAGTCAATATTGCCGAAGAAATAACCCGCGGCCACGAACAACGCCACCCAGACGATACCGCCAAACACGTTGTAGAAAATAAAATAACCATACGACATCTTGCCCACCCCGGCGACGAAAGGGGCAAAGGTGCGCACGATTGGCACGAAGCGCGCCAGGAAGATGGTCTTACCGCCGTGCTTTTCGAAGAAGGCGTGCGTGCGCTCCATGTATTCTTTCTTGATCCACTTGATCTCGCCGCTGAAGGCGCGCGCTCCGATGGCGTGACCGATCCAGTAGTTGACCGTATCTCCGGCTATCGCGGCCGCGATCAGCAGAACAATCAAGACGAGCGGGTTGAGCGCACCCAGCGCGGCGAATGTCCCGGCAGCGAAGAGCAGCGAATCGCCCGGCAGGAAGGGGGTGACGACGAAGCCGGTCTCCATGAAGATGACGATGAAGAGCAGGGCATAGGTCCAGAGACCGTAAGTTGAGATGACTTGGCTCAGGTATATGTCCAGGTGAAGAAAGATGTCAACGATTTGAAGAAGAATTTGCATGATCTATCCTTATCTTGAAGTAAGTTGGGCGATTATACAACAATTTTCGAAGGGTCATGCACAAGAGGGGCAACCACTGGCCTAAGCTTTCGGTTGATCAGCAGCAGGGCGATCAGCGTGAGCGCAGAGAGGATGACCAACATGACTGCACCGGTTATGCCGAGAAACACCCCAAGAGCATCTGGCTGATTCCCGGCAAGGAAGACGCGCAGGCTCCCGAACACGATCATCACGGTCAGGGCGTTCCAGGCGCTATGGATGAGAACGGATAGGCCGTATAAGCCCAACAGTCGCAGGATACGCCGCTCCTGCCAGGCTGAGGCGATACCCCAGCCCATCAAGCCAGTCGTCAGGATGTGCATCAGGCTTCCACCGGCGCGCGCGACTGCCAACGCCCCCCAACCGCCCCCGCTGCTGCTGGCCGCCACCAGGCCCTCCACCAGGGCGAACCCCGCCCCGCTCAAAGCGCCCAGTGCGAATCCATGGGCGGGTGAGTGCAAACGTCCCGCCATCAGCCATACCGGGATGGGCTTGACCAATTCCTCGATCAAAGGCACCAGACCCGCCATGACGACGATGGCTGACAGGATCGCGAGCGGATTCATCAGATACGGAGCAATGACCATCAGGATGGTATCCAAGTCCTTGGTTGAGGATAATTGTGACTTTATCTGATTGAAGGCAGCCATCCATTCGGGGTGGGCAGCCAGAAACAGGAGACTTAAAACCACAAAGCCGAGGTAGATCAGGAACTCGATCAATGCAGCCAGGCCGGGCCCGGCCAACATCCCGACCCCGAAAGTGCTCCAAAATCGCTGGCGGGAGCCGAGCGGCAGGCCGCCCAGGCCGATCCATGCCAGAGTCAGCACGGGCAGGGCGATCGCCAGCAGATAGAAGAGAGGCGTTACCAGCCGGCTTTCTTTGAGAGGGGTCTCCAACCAGTTTCCCAGGAGGATTGCCGACAGCCAGAGCACCAGGATCAGGGTCACTTGCCAGGCTCGGATGGGGCGGATGGAGACCGGTCGGCTGGGTTTGTGCTTTAACCTGCTTAGGCTGTAATAAGCCGAGGGG
>JBDRTP010000270.1:0-2917 GCA_043823965.1 Chloroflexota bacterium | reverse complement strand
GGTCTTCGATGCCCTGACGCAGCAGGAGATAGGCAAGATAGATCATCTCAAGGATGGCGGCCGTGGTCAGGCGCGGGTCCCAGGTCCACCAGGTGCCCCAGGCCGGGTAGGCCCAGATGGAGCCGGTGACGATGGCGATGAGGAAGAAGACCAGGCTGATCTCGACCGCGGCCACTTCGAGGATGTCCCATTTCTGGTTGTGAGTGCGCAGGTAAACGATCCCGGCCCCAGCCGCGACGATGAAGCCGAGCATGCCCACCCAGGCATTGGCGACGTGGAAATAAAAGATGCGCTGTACCTGGCCCATGACAGCCTCCGTTGGCGCGTAAAAGAAGACCATCCAGGTGGCGACGGCAAGCAAGATAGCTGAAACGATATTGAGTATTTGTAAAGCAAGAGATTGACGTTCCATAGGTTTCTCCTAACAGTTCAGACCTCACAGGTCTTAAAGACCTGTGAGGTCTACGAGTTTTATTCTTCTACTACATAATCGAACACCATAAAGGCGATGGCGATAAAGATGACATCGTACACGATGAGCAAATTCAGCCAGGGCAGGATCTCGGCTATCTCCAGTCCCTGCAAAAAACCGCTGGAGGCTTTGACTGCCGCCACCAGCACCGGGATGACGACCGGAAAAAGCAGGATGGGCAGCAGCACGTCACGCGTGCGCGCCTGCACGGCCATGCTGGCCAGCAGCGTTCCAACGGCCACATAGCCGAGCGAGCCAAGCAGGATGACGCCGATCAAGCCCGGGTTGAACAGGTTGGTGTTATACAAGACACTGTAAACCGGCAGGACGACGGCTTCGACGATGAACATAAAGACCAGGTTGCTGATGGCTTTGCCAAAATAGATGACGCTGCGATCCACCGGCGCGAGCAGGAGGCCATCCAGGCAGCCGCGGTCTTTTTCAATCGCCATCGAGCGGTTCAGGCCGAGCGTCCCGGCAAAGGCGAAGGTCACCCACAGCACGCCGGCGGTGACGGTCGAACGCGTCTTGACATCCAGCTCCAGGGCGAAGTTGAAGATCAGGATGACAAGCAGGGCAAAAACCAGCATGGATGAGAGCAGTTCGCGCGAGCGCACTTCGGCGGCCAGGTCTTTCCAGGCGATGGCGAGAACGGCTCGGAGGAAAGTGGCGGTTGACGGGTGACGAGTGACGAGTGACGAGTGATGAGTAATGAGCGGCTTCTCACTTTTCACTTTTTTACTTCTCCTGTAATGCCTGCCGGTAGAAAGCAAGCACATTGTTCTTTCCAAGAGACTGGCGCGAAGCCGACGCTGCAATCACGCCGCGGGATAGCACGTCGAACCGGCTGGCCAGGTCTTCGACGCGCGCCAGGTCGTGGGAGGTCATCACCACCGTGCGGCCGCGGGCAGCCACATCGCGCAGGATCTTATCCAGCATGTCGCAGGCATCCTGGTCGAGGCCGGTATGTGGCTCGTCGAAGAGCATCACTTCCGGGTCGTGGAGCACGGCGCGCCCGATGGCAAGGCGTTGCTGCATGCCGCGCGAGAAGGTGCGCAGCAGGTCGCGGCGGCGGGCTGTCAAACCGACCAGCTCCAGCACCTCGTCAATGCGCTGAGCCAGGCCCGGCACATCGTACATCCGCCCAAAGAAAATCAGGTTCTCCTCGGCGGTCAGGTCGCCATATAGCAGCGGCATGTGCGAGACCACACCCAACCTGCGGCGGACGGCAGCCGCCTGCGCGGGCAGGCGATAACCGGCAATGCGGATCTCGCCCAACGAGGGCCGCGCGAGCGAGGCCAGGATGCGCAGGAAAGTGGTCTTTCCCGCCCCATTCGGGCCGAGCAAGGCCACAAATTCACCTTCCTTGACCTGGAAATCCAGGCCGCACAGGACGGTCTTCAGGCCGAACCGTTTGACGAGTTTCTTGACTTCGATCATAGCGTTGCGAGATGCGTGATGCGGGTTGCGTATCGCCTGACTCGAAACACGCAACCCGAAACATCTATACCAATTCCTTCAGGCGCGCCTTTAACTCAGCCCGCCGTTTCTCGTAGGCTTCCTTTGCAATGCCTCCAGACTTGAACTGATCATCCAGGGCGAGGATGGCATCTGTCAAACTGACGGGATCATCACCGAGGGCGTCTTCTGGGGCTTCTTCTTCCTCGCCTTCTTCAGGCTCGACTTGTCGAGCGCGGTCACGGAAAAAGAGGTACACGCCTGCCAGGATGAGGACGATACCCAGCCCGCCCAGACCGACGATCAGGCTGGTCTTTGTATTCAGGCTCGTACCGCCCGTTGAAGTCTTGGGACTTCCGCTGACGGTGAAAGTGAGCGAACTATCGGCTTTCACATTTTCAGTTGTGTACGTCTGGAATGAGGTATCCTGAATGGGTTTGACGCCCGCGTCGGTCAACTGGTCGCCTTTGACCTTGAAACCCTCGGGAACAAACAAGGTCACCGATGCAGCCGGGAGCTTGAAGGGTTGGGTCACTTCCAGTTTTTTATCATACGGCAACGTGAAGAAGGCCACAATCGCATACTGGTTTGTGCTCGGCGGAATCGCAAAGCCGCCGTCTGCAGGCAGGAGAGACACACTGCCCTGTGCGACATCGAATCCGACATTCTGTGCAGTTTCGGGCAGGGCGATGAACGGCAGAGATTGCCCATCAGTGAGGATCACAATCGCCTGAGTGCTCGAATTGGTCAAAATGTATATCCCGTATACTTGAGCGACGCCCGGGCTGGAGAAGTCGAAGGCGATGTGGGTTTGATCGAGCGTCAGCAGCGTCAGGTCGGTCGTTGTCTCGTAGATATTGAGCGGCGGCAATGCCAGCCTATCCATCCCAGCCTCGACAGAAACAAAATCGGATTGGTAGGGCACACCCGTGAACGTTACCTCCGCCAGGAACAAGCGCCCCGCGGGCATTTCGACGTTTTCAAAGT
>JBDRTP010000269.1:0-12355 GCA_043823965.1 Chloroflexota bacterium | reverse complement strand
CAGCCACCAACGATTGGATCCAGTCGCGGCCCCCATGCGATATTCTTCGTCTTCGATGAAGTGGAAAAACTCATGCGCCAGCGTGCAGCGGCTCTTGGTGTCGCCAATGCCGCCGATGACGTCCCAGGGGACGTACACGTTGCCGGTCTTCCAACGGTATTAGGGCTCGACGTTGCCGGCTACGATGACAATATAAGCCGGGTTGCTGGGGCCGATGGCGGCGGCGGTAAAGCCTTTTTGCTGATAGCTGCTCATCATCGTAGCAACGGCTTTGATGGTATCAATGATGCGCAATATCCCCTGATCTTTCAAGTTGGCCGGAGGGTCGTTTTTCCAGAAAACATACACTGAGCCTTCGGGGTTGCGCCAGCAGGAGCTGGTGCCCCAAAACTCGGTGACGCATGGTTTGCCATCGGGGTCGGTTTGCGCCGAGAGGCTGGCCAGTTTGCCGCCACCCTGTGGAGCCTGGGAACTTCCCGCTTTGGGTGTCAGCACCAGGTAGCGGTTGGGCGCTTGCTCAGCGTCGGATGCTGGCGAAGGGTAGGTTTGCACACCGGCGGCCAGGCTCAGGCTGGGGTTGATACGAAAAAAACCATCCTGCGCAGGCGTTTCCAGGATGCCCAGGTAGCTGTTGTCAATCAACACAGCCAGACGGGAGTCTGGAGATGGAGCCGGTAAGGCAAGTTCGACGCGCCCGATGCCGTCCTGCCCGTCCTGCAACCGTGCGGCATAGACCAGGCTTTCGACCTGGTAGGCTTTCTCGATTTCACGCTGCATGCCCTGGCTCAGGCTGGCGCGTTCCAGGTAGGCCTGCTGGCCGCTTTTTTCTAGGGCATCGGGCGGCACCTCCAGCGAAACGCCATGTTCGTCCTGCACCGGCCCGCCGCCTGCACTGGCGGGAAGGCTGTCGATCACCGTTGGCGGTGCGGACGTCGGCTCTGCTTGCTGGCTGGCTGTAGATTCATTGGAGAGCAGGCCTGGTAGAAACATCCATGTGGCAATCCCGCCGCCGACCAGGCAGACGCAGGCTGCTGCAATCAGGAGGCCTACCAGAGGCAAAGCGCGGTTTGTTTGCCTGGGCTGCGCGACCCGGGCGGGGCCTGCCGCCGGGGTGACCGGTTGTGAGGGGGAAGTTGCCGGCGAGACGGCTTCGACGCGCAGGGTAGTGGCGCCGATGGTGAAATTGTCGTTGAGCGACAGCAATTTCCATTCGCCGGCCGCGATGCGCTGCCCGCCGACAATCACGCCGTTGATGGAGTTCTGGTCGATAATCCAGACCCCGCGGGCATCAATGTGCAGGTGCGCATGCTGGCGCGAGACCTGCTCATCCTCCAAAGCCAGATTGTTCTCCGGCGCCCGGCCGATACTGAACGTTTCGCCGGTAACCGGCACTTGTTTCCAGGCCTGGGTACCTGGTTGATAATAAAGCAGCAGATAGTTTTCCATTTCGACCTCCATTGAGCAGAGACATTTCCGGCGTCTGTCAATAGTCTACACCTTAACGAAACAGGGAATAATGTGGCCGGCCCAACGAATTAAGGATTGATGTGGCGGAAAGAGAGAAAGTCGAGGCTCCGGTTCACTGCGCTCCTCCACGTATCATTATAATGACCCCACCAGAAAAGTCAAGCAACTATGCCCGATAATTCCCTTCCCGCCTCCACACCTCGAGCATCAGCGCGTAGCGCGCCAGGCGCATACCGGTGTAGATGCAATTGCTGGTCGAGAAGATGTAGCCTCCGCCCGGCATCCCGTGCCGCAGGGCGTAGTGCGCCGATTCGATCACTTCCTCGTCCGTGCCCATGTCCAGCGCGCCATATTCTCGCCACGTAACCTACATATCCAACTGAAACCGCATCGCGTCGTGGATGGCTTGGCGCAGCCCAGCGTCGGCTAGTTCACCCATATCTTGTTCCAGCCGGCTTTTGTCCAGCGTGCGAATCTGATAGCACAAGGCAATCGAATCCACATGCAAGCCCGCCGCGCCGGCTGGCACCAAGACTTCGTTCGGGTAAATGACCCGTGAGGCGGATTTGCGCGAAGTCAGTGGCACGATGTTGATCACCGGTAACAATTGATTGATCCGCTCCCGGCTGACTACCAGAATCGGACGCCGGCCGGCTTGCTCCGCGCCCTGCACTGGCTCAAGCGATGCGAGAAACACATGCCACTGGTATGTCATTGGGCTGGCTCCCACCATTCGGCATCAACCCTGGCAAATGTCTCCATCGTCTCGCTCAAATCTGCCATAAAGAGACGATCTTGGACGGCTTGCTCCATCTTCGCGATTTTTTCCGTTTCGCCGGTAAGGGATTGTTGCCTCAGCAGCGCTTCCACCATCGCGAATTCCTCCAACGGTACAATCACGCCGACCGGCTGGCCGGTGGCGTCGGTGATAAATTGACGTTTTAGAGTGATTGTGGTCATTACACATTCTCCTCGTCTGTGCTCATTCTACGCCAAATCACGCGGCGTGACAAGCGCCGCCGACTGCGACTCATTATAATGACCCCACCCGAAAAGTCAAGCAGCTATGCCGGATAATTCCCTTCCCGCCGCCACACCTCGAGCATCAGCTCGTAACGTTCCGGCCGCATACCCGTGGACACTCTAGTGCTGGTCGAGAAGATGTAGCCTCCGCCCGGCATCCCGTGCCGCAGGGCCTAGCGCGCCGAGGCGATCACCTCCTCGTCCGCGCCCGTGTCCAGCGCGCCGCAGTTGACGTTGCCGATCAGGCAGATTTTATCCCCGTACTGGCGTTTCACCTCGGCGATGTCCACGCCAGCCTGGGGGTCCAGCGAGTGCAGCGCGTGGGGGTTGGCTTGAACGAGCTGATCCAGGATCGGCATGATGTCCCCATCCGTGTGCTTGATGGTGTAAAAGCCCATCTCGCGGTAGCCCTGGATCAGTTTTGCCAAGTAGGGCGCGGTGAACTCGGCGAACATGTGCGGGCTGAGAAAAGGCCCCGTGATGAAACAATAATCCGTGCATAGGGCGAAGCCATCCGCCCCCCGTGTTTTCGATAGCGTTCGGCTTGCTCCAGGGCCGCCGCCACCATCGCCCAACGAGTGACCCTTTAGGGTTGCTTAGTGCTTCTGGTAAGCTTGGTTACGCCCACCACCACGAGTTTGAATGAAGGATTATGGTTGGTGGCTCTCCAGTGCAGTGATGTAAAAGAAATCGGCCGGAGACGGGCTCAAATAGCGATCAATGTGATCTTTCATATCGTTTGGTAACAGCGGTTCCGCGACCAGCTTGCCCTCTTCGGAGTGAATGGCTGTAAAATGAACCCAAAAATGATTGATATCCAGCAGCATCCCGTGTTGCACGCCCGCGACCAGCATGGCATCTGCCAGGACGGGCATGCTCAGGCTCGGACCGGCGAAATAGTACAGGGTCTTAGCTTCTCGATCGAGGCCCAGGCTGGAACGCCGGGTGACGATCTGGTTACTGATCGATCCGCCCCAATCTGTGATCGAATTGTTGTACACTCTGGGCGATATCTTCCCATCCTGAATGATTAAGCGGCAGTTCTGGCGCCATGCTTGTAGATCCGGGGTATCGTCAATATCCTCTCCCCAACTTCCGATCCGGACCTCTCCGCTGCGGTAGATCCCAACGGTTGCCATTTCGCTCTTCGGCGGCAGGGCTACGATCCCATCCGCCATTGCACCAAACTGGCCGTTCGCCGCTCTGAATCCACCGTTGAACGCGGCCAGTAGGACGCCTGCCTCTCGGTCCTTTTCAGGGATCAAGCCGTTGCCCTTAGGTCCGTCAGGCAGGGAAGGCTCGTTAAATCCTAAAACGAAGTGCAGCCGGGTTCGGGTTAAGTCAAATGCCACAACTGCCACGATCGCATAGGGACGCTCTGGATCCGGCTGCAGAAATGTGCGCGCAGCCACCACGTGACCCTCCCGGTCGTGCAGGTAGGGCAGCCAGACCCCTTCGCCCTCCAGTGTGCCAAACGGGCGTAGGTTGGAAAGCCGCCAAACATAGGGCATAGGCGTCGGGGTGGGACTGGCGGTCATTGTGGGGAGTTGATCCTGAGGCTTCTCTGACTGCTCCATGGAGGCAGGTGTTTCGATAGCAGCAGAGGGCGTTGGCGTGCGCGTCGCGGGTTCTGGGGGAAGCGTGGCATCCCAGGCCGCGGCTTGTGCGAAAGGCGTCGTTTCCAAAAGGGGGGCTTCGCTCTCCCACGGCGCTTCGGCCTGTTGGCCGCCGTATTGGTACTGCCATTGTCTCACGGTGTCTTGCACCTGGAAGACGATGGTTTCGATCTGGGCTACCACCTGGGGGCCAAAAAGACCCCGCATCTGGTTGGCGACCTGGGCTCCAAAAGAAGGCCAGATTTCCACAACAGACACAGTGCCCACGCAACTAAACAGGATGGCGAGTAGAATCAGGGCCAAAATTCGTTTGAACGAACGGCGGCGTTTTACCCCGTTTTTGGAGAAAATTATCTCATCGGCTTTCAGGGAGCTTTTCTGAACGCTTTTCAACGGGCTACTCATCGGAAAATACCTCGTTTTGCGAAGAATGTCACAAATGAAGACGAAGAAACGATTATGATTCTCTGTTTCCTACACTTCAAGGAATCAATGGATGGACTTCCCTGTCATAGCACTCATTTGCAGGTGACACATTTTGTCACCTAATTATGAGTTTGCAAACACGCCCTAGTGAATCTGGGATAAGTTTGTTTGATTACTTCGTGACTCCGCGCAAGCCGCCCAACTATGTACTTGGTTGACTACCTCAACGTAACTGCTTATATCATGTAATTGCCATAAACATGGAAAGAAAATGACTTTGCCACATATCAGGCGTAATTCTAGAAACCCTCAATCTAATGCTCGAACCGACTTACTCCTCTGCGTATCATTATAATTACCCCACCAGAAAAGTCAAGCAACTATGCCGGATAATTCCCTTCCCACCTCCACACATCGAGCATCAGTTCGTAGCGTTCCAGCCGCATACCCGTGGAAACACAATTGCTGGTCGAGAAAATGTAACCCCCGCCCGGCATCCCATGCCGCAGGGCGTAGCGCGCCGATTCGACCACTTCCTCGTCCGTGCCCGTGTCCAGCGCGCCGCAGTTGACGTTGCCGATCAGGCAGATTTTATCCCCGTACTGGCGTTTCACCTCGGCGATGTCCACGCCAGCCTGGGGGTCCAGCGAGTGCAGCGCGTGGGGGTTGGCTTCGACCACGGCAAATGCTTGGCGCAGACATCACTGCCCTCGTTCAGTCAATCCTCCAGGCCGACAATGTGATCAAAGATCAGGGTTGCGTAATCGACGCACGCTGCCTTGACGGTCTGCCAGTTGCGCCAGCGCGGATCAAGGTTCTTGTATTCGGCCAGGTTGAGCTCTTCGAGGTCGTAGGGTAGCGGATTGGCAAGTTGAATCTGCATCTGCTGCAAGGCTGATTCTTCGTTCGGCTGTGGGTAAAGACGGTCGAAAGGCCGCAGGGCCTCGACCATTTTCTCACCGCCCATGTGTTCGGCCAAGGCAACGAAATCGAGATAGTCGCGGGTTGCATTCCGCTTGAGAATCAGCACCCCCTTGATCCGCAGAATTTCGGCTTCTGTGGGGACGGTGAGCTTTTCACCCAAGTACTCGATCTGGGTGGTTTCCAGTGGTTCATCCCGGATCAACTGCCGTACCCCGGTTTCGATGCCGTCCAGGCTGCCGAGAATCTGGACAGGACGCTTGACGCGGGCTGTCTTCCAGCCGGCAACCGACTCCAGTTCGGCCAGCGCCTGATCGAAGCGCTGCCGGAGATTGGTCAGAACATGATCGGCGTCGGTGGACAAGCGATGTTCCGCATACAACGCTGAGGCGCTTCCGCCAACGAGGACAGCCCCCGGCAAGATGCGCTGCAGGTGGGCGGCAGAGGCAAGCACCCGCTCCCAATCAGGCCAGGTGTCGTTCGGCATACTGCTTCCAGAAATGGTAACGCTGGGCATAGGGATCGGCGACGTGCGCCTGGCACACCCGTAGCACCTTTTCCAGCGCGGACCGGTCAGCGAGCGCCGCCCGGCGCAACTCGGTCCAATCCCGCCGGTTGCCGCGGGCGATCACATCATCAATGGCAGCCAGGGTGAAATGTTGATGGGTGAGGTGACGGTGTAACATAATAAGATTATACAACCGAAGTCACGGGTTTGCCAATCGCCCACGCGTGACTTCGAGATGTTCACGGGCGACGGTGCGCCAGACCAGGCGCAGGGCGCGGCCCAGTTGCAGCGCGGTTTGGATGGGGTTGCGGGGAAGTGTCACCGTTGCTTCAGGAGACTTTGGCTTGGTTCGACCAGCGCGATATTCTGCGGCGGCTTCACGGGCGATTGTCCTCAGCTCGTCGCGAGATGCTGCAAACTGTTGATCCCACTGCTCTTCGTCGGCGCGAATCTCGTCCTCCGTTTCACCGAAAATGTCAGCCGCCAGCATTCGCTCCAAAGGATGGGACTGGACGAAGCGTGCAAAATCGTAGATGCTGATCAAGCGTTCGGCTGGTAAATTCATTACCAAATCAATTACTTGCTGACGGGTAATCGTTTTTGTTTGCATGGTTTGAATTTTCCTCTGAGCTTCATTATAATGACCCCACCCGAAAAGTCAAGCAACTATGCCTGATAATTCCCTTCCCGCCTCCACACGTCGAGCATCAACTCGTAGCGTTCCAGCCGCATACCCGTGTAAACACAATTGCTGGTCGAGAAAATGTAACCCCCGCCCGGCATCCCATGCCGGAGGCGGTCAGCGTGGAGGCGATGTTGAGCTACCGCCTTTTTATACGATATTTCCTATGGTACTCGTCATTTCCTTGTAGGGCTAAAGCGATATAGGGGAAAGCCTCTTCTACGCCTTTCTTGTTGCTTTCCAACAATCTATCGAAGTCATCCCGAAATTGTTGTGTGCGTCGGAATTTCATACGCGGCTAATCCCTAAGGGTGCGCAGAAATTCCTCCATAGTATCGAATTCCTCATATTTCCCCAATTTAATATACTCATCTACTTTGCGCTCGCCTGCCTGCCATTCTTCTTTCCAAAACCATTCTTGATTGGTTGAGACTGCTTGAATGCTGCCATTAACAACAATCATTTTAATAGTACCGCGCGTTTCGGTGGACAAACCCATTTCAAGAGTTTGCCGAAATGGAAATGCAAGAGGCAGAGGTAATGTTAACTCAGTTATCTCATTCATTTGATTTCTCTTTCTGTCTACCTTCAAACGCTCCTAAATTGTCGGATAATAATCTAACAAATGCCCTCATCGCATCGGGACTGATTACGATTTTGACAACGGGTTTGATTTTTACCGAATCGGGTAACTCGCTTTCGTCAATTCCCATTGTCAAGGGTGGTGAAAGATGACCAAACACAAGGTGGAATTCGGTCTCGCCCGCATGCGAAACATATAAGTGATTTGCATAAAGAGCGGGGAGATTTTCATCTGAACCCCAAATGATTTTTATGCGTTTTTCTTTGGTTTCCTGTGTCATCTTATTCTCTCTCTGATAGCGAGGTAGTAGCTACAATGTTATTTTAGCACATTTAGCGCTTGAAAACATAATTGTCCCTCAGAAAAGTCAAGCAACTATGCCTGATAATTCCCTTCCCGTCTCCACACGTCGAGCGTCAGCTCGTAGCGTTCCAGGCGCATACCTGTATAGACACAATTGCTGGTCAAGAAAATGTAACCTCTGCCCTCTTCCTGCTTTGTTCGGCGGTATCTTGATCATAAAGGATACCGACTTGAAAGCCAGTGTCTCCGAAAGGTTGTGTCGGCAATACCAAGACCTGTAACTCGCGTTTACGCTTCGACCAATGCTTCGACTTTGTGATATGCAGGCGAATAGGCTTCGATTTTCAGCATTGCTTCCCGGTCAAAGACTTTTTCACCACAGTTTGGGCAATCATAAAATGTTACTGCTGGCACAGTGTAAGTTTGCCCTTTATATTTGCGGATCACGTCACGCACTACACGATTGATTTTTTCACTGCCGCAAGTTGGACAAGTCTTGATTTGAAGTTTGTTGTTCATAGTCATAACGCTTTTTTGGACGAGATCAGGAAATAATAGGTTTCGACGCCGGATTCTTGCACTAATTTACCTTTGGTGTAAATCATCAAGCCTTCCAGATTGGTGCTTTGGATAATGTGCAAATACTCTCTGGCTTGCTGGCGATAGGGGCTTTGCGAACGGATGGTCTTGTAAATTGCCACTGCATTGACAATGGATTCGATAACATCCAATTCAGTCAAGCCATCTGCTTCCAATTCCAAACTGGCTTTTTCGCTAAAGGCGTAATGTCCCGCGAGAATGGCTCTTTTGATGCGTATAAGGGTGTCGCTCATGATTCAATTATAGCGCAACAAGTGTATTTCGGATTCATTTGAAATCATTATAATTACCCCTCCGGAAAAGTCAAGCAACTATGCTTGATAATTCCCTTCCCGCCTCCACACATCGAGCATCAGCTCATAGCGTTCCAGCCGCATACCGGTGTAGACGCAATTACTGGTCGAGAAAATATAGCCTCCGCCCGGCATCTCATGCCGTAGGGCGTAGCGCGCCGATTCGATCACTTCCTCATCCATGCCCGTGTCCAGCGCGCCGCGCTCAATCGCCAAATTCATCCTCTTTCATGGTCAATGCTGCATTGTTGATTCACCCGACGCGTGTCATTCCTTGCTATACGCGGAACCTCTGGTCTCGCCAGCACTGTCAAGAACCTTATCGTAGAGATCATCGCTCATGCGAAAACCGGCGTGGCGCAAGTTGTCGAGCAAGGGCTTGAGAACAGCCACCAGTCCTTTGTCTTTTGCCATAAGGAGCACACCCAATGTGCCGATGGTTTGCAAACCGACCCCCCGCGCTTTGCGCGTGGCCGCGCGTTCGTCAATCAGAACCAGGTCAGCGTCGAGTTCTCGAGCAAGGATGATGGCTTCGCTTTCGCCGGCATCGAGTTCATCTCTGAGCAATTACACAGCCAGCATGTCTTGTGCAGCTTGAACGACGATCCAATTGGCGGCGGTCAACGCTGCCACGCTGGTTTCGTCTTGGACTTCTGCGCGTACGGCGGGAGGAATGAGAATTCTGCCGAAGAGACTTCGTAACAAATCGAATTGACCAATGCTCGCCAGAGCAATGAGTGGTCCAGTGTTAGAGACGATGTCAGGCATGACTGGCGTTCCACGCCTTAACGGTGGCTACCTCCTCTGCCCACTCGCCGGGCGTGAGACGAAAATAGTCTATGCCTTTGCGCGCCAGGAGAGAGACAAAGCCGCGCTTGGTCAGGCCCAATAGTTCGGAGGCTTTGCCACCGGAGATGCGGTTTTCTTGATACAACCCCAGGATGATAAGTTCCTTGGCTGTTTCAGCGGCTTGGGGCTGTGCGCCGAGGAGCGCAAGCAAATCTTTCGGAAACACGATTTGCAGAATGGCGGTGTGAGACATTTAGTTTCCTATCCTTCCTCAAAATGAATTCATTTGAGCTTCATTATAATGACCCTACCCGAAAAGTCAAGCAGCTATGCCTGATAATTCCCTTCTTGCCTCCACACGTCGAGCATCAGCTTGTAGCGTTCCAGCCGCATACCTGTGTAAACACAGTTGCTGGTCGAGAAAATATAGCCTCCGCCCGGCATCCCATGCCGGAGGGCATAGCGCGCCGATTCGATCACATCCTCATCCGTGCCCGTGTCCAGCGCGCCGCAGTTGACGTTGCCGATCAGGCAGACTTTATCCCCATAAAGACGCTTCACCTCGGCGATGTCCACGCCGGCCTGGGGATCCAGCGAATGCAGCGCGTGGGGGTTGGCCTGGACGAGCGGATCCAGGATCGGCATGATGTCCCCATCCGTGTGCTTGATGGTGTAAAAGCCCATCTCACGGTATCGGGGTTGGGGTGCAGGAAGATGGCGCTGTGCTCGAAGCGCTCGGCGGCGGCGATGAAACGTTCTCTGGGGTACATCCTAAACCCGGATAAGCCGGAAGCTTTGAAACGCGAATGCCGCGAATACCCTTCGAGTACGCTGTGGGCAAATGACGCGAATTTTTTTAATTTATTCGCGAAATTCGCTCATTAGTGTCACATCGTACTCGGAGAGTATTCGCGTTAAAAAATATACGGTAGCAATTATCTTCTATACCCGCCTCCGCGGCGGTCGTTGTCGCGTCCACCACGCCCTGAGCCTGTCGAAGGGCGTCCGCCGGGACGACCTCCGCCCGGACGACCTCCGCCGCTCTTGCGCGAGTCACGTTCCTGGGCTTCTTCGACCGTCCAGCCTTCCAGCACAGCCTGACGCGAGAGACGTATCTTGCCCATCGCGTCTATGCCCGTGACCATTACAGTCACCTCGTCGCCCATGCGCACCACGTCTTCAACTTTGTCAACGCGTTCGCTATCCAGTTGGGAAATATGCACCAGGCCATCCAGGTTGGGCAGGATCTCGACGAACGCGCCGAAGTCTGTTATCCGGACAACCTTGCCGGTATAAATGCGGCCGAGCTGTGGCGTCTCGGTCATCGATTCGATGCGCTCGCGGGCCATCTCTGCGCCCACGCCGTCGGTCGCGGCGATGTAGACCGTGCCGTCTTCTTCGATGTCAATCCTGGTGCCGGTCTCTTCCTGCAGGGCGCGGATGTTCTTGCCTCCGGGGCCGATGATCGCCCCGATTTTATCCACCGGAACTTTGAGAGTGGTGACGCGCGGGGTGTGCGGCTTGAGGTCCGGGCGCGGAGCGGGGATGACTTCCAGCATTTTATCCAGAATGAAGAGCCGCGCCTGACGCGCCTGCTCCAGCGCCTGCTTCATTATATCGGCGCTCAGGCCGGAAATTTTGATGTCCATTTGCAGAGCGGTGATGCCCTGTGCCGTGCCAGCCACCTTAAAGTCCATGTCGCCGAGGTGGTCTTCGGCGCCCTGGATGTCGGTCAGGATTTGATAACGTTCGCCTTCCTTGACCAGGCCCATGGCCACACCGGCTACCGGAGCTTTGATTGGTACGCCGGTATCCATCAGCGCCAGTGTCGAGCCGCAGACGGAGGCCATCGAAGACGAGCCGTTGGAGGCCATGACTTCAGATACCAGCCGCAGCGTGTATGGGAACGTCTCCTGGGCCGGAATGACCGGCTCGAGGGCGCGTTCGGCCAGCGCGCCGTGCCCGACCTCGCGCCGGCTTTGGCCGCGCAGCATTTTGGTCTCGCCGGTGGAGAAGGGCGGGAAATTGTAATGGTGCATGTAACGCTTGGTATCCACCGGGCTGAGTGTGTCAATTTCCTGGGACTGGCGCAATGTCCCGAGCGTGGCGAGAGTCAGGACCTGGGTCTCGCCGCGCGTAAAGAGACCTGAGCCGTGCGCCCGCGGACTGAATCCGACCTCGCACCAAATGGGGCGGATCTCAGCCGGGGCGCGGCCATCCGGCCGTTTGCCCAGGTTGAGAATACGCCCGCGGACGATGGTCTGCTCGGTCTGGTCAAAGGCCTCTCGAACGGAAGCCAGCGTCGGGTAGCCCCCCGTTGGGGGGTAGTCCGCCGCGCTGGCCCCACCTGCCCCCGTACTTTGGGGGTCCGGTACTGTGCACATTTCTGCAACGACTTCGTCTTTGAGGGTCGTCATG
Source organism: Chloroflexota bacterium (assembly GCA_043823965.1). GTDB lineage: Bacteria > Chloroflexota > Anaerolineae > Anaerolineales > Villigracilaceae > CG2-30-58-95. Next base: position 726 of record JBDRTP010000269.1, on the reverse strand, counting down.
CCGGTGTAGAATTCATTCTTTGTCAGGGGCTTGTCGAGCAGGCTGCTGATCGGGCCGCTGACGCGCTCGAATACTTTCTTTTGTAAATCGGCATCGGGTATGAAGAGGGTGACTTCATGCTTGGGCTTGCCGATTTCGGCCTGCATCTGAAGTTGCAGGTCAATCAACGGCTGGAAGGCTTTGTGGCCGAACTCCAGCGCGGTGACCATGATATCTTCGGGGACTTCATCTGCGCCGCACTCGACCATCAGGATGGCATCCCGCGTGCCAGCGATGCGCAGGTCGAGGTCGGACTTGTCCATTTCGGCGAAGGTGGGATAGGCGACGAACTGTCCGTCCACGCGCCCGACGCGCACTGCCGCGACCGGGCCATTCCAGGGAATGTCGGAAATCATGATGGCAGCCGAGGCGGCGTTGATGGCGAGGATGTCGAGCGGATTCTCGACGTCTGCCGAGAGCGAGTACATGATGATTTGAACTTCGTTGCGCATGCCTGCGGGGAAGAGCGGGCGCAGCGGCCGGTCGGTGAGACGGGCGGTCAAAATAGCGTCGGTGGATGGGCGGCCCTCGCGGCGGAAGAACGAACCGGGGATTTTGCCGCCAGCGTACATGCGCTCTTCGTAGTCCACGGTGAGGGGGAAGAAGTCAATGCCCTCGCGGACATCGCCCATGGTGGCGGCAGCGAAAACGACCGTGTCATTCAGGTGCACGGTCACTGCGCCGCCG
>JBDRTP010000268.1:0-8895 GCA_043823965.1 Chloroflexota bacterium | reverse complement strand
TGGACGGCCGGCGCGAAGAAATTCATGCCGAAGAACCCGGCCACGAAAGAGATGGGCATGAAGAGCGACGTGATGACGGTCAGCGTTTTCATCACCTCGTTCATGCGGTTGTTGATGACCGAGAGATAGGTGTCCATTGCGCCGCTGACCAGGTCGCGCATACTCTCGTTCAAGTCGTGCAAGCTAACGAGGTGATCGTACACATCCCGGAAGAAGACCCGGTCTTTTGGGTCAATGACCAGGTAATCGTCACGCGCTAGTTTGTTTAGCACCTCGCGCTGAGGCGTGATGACACGCCGCATGGAGAGCAAAGCGCGCTTGAGTGTGAAGATACGGCCCAGAGTCTCCGGCGTAGGGCGGTCGAAGATCTGGTCTTCGATTTCGTCAATTTCCTTGTCAATTTCGCCGACAATCGGCATATAACCGGCCACGATATGGTCAGCAATTTTGTACAGCAGATGGTCCGCGCCGGATTGGGTGTGCCGCGTGTCGCGTTGACAGGCATCCCATACCTCGTCAAGGGCTTGGATAACCTGATCGTGATGAGTAACAATATAATTGCGGCCCAGGAAAGCGTCCAATTCATTGGTCTTTAATGAGCCATTTGCGGGGTCATCATTAAAGACCATCGCGTTCAGGACGATATAAACATACTCACCCCAATCGTCCACTTTGGGCGTGTGCGTCTCTTGCAGGGCGTCGTCAATCGCGAGAGGGTGGAAGCCGAACTCCTTCAGGAGCGGTTCGCAAACACCGGGTGGTTCGCCGGTGAAATCCACCCAGAGCAGACCTTTTGGGTTCTGCAAAGCCGGGATGAACTTTGCCGTTGGGAATTCTATCTCGAGAGGAGAATCGGGTGTGTAATATAGGGCACGAATCATATTGCCTCCACGTAGAAGGGGATTGAATGGGATGGCTTTTTTGACTTCAATGGAAAAAGCTCAAAAGAAAATGAGTGGGGTAGACTCTTGTATTTTATCCGAAAAAGGCTGCCGAGCCTGAGCTGCGGGGCTTTGGAGATTCCTGGCAAAGAGGTGAATACGACGACGTAGAAAGGCGAATGAAAGTAAAGAATATCAAAGTAATACTCAATAATCTTGAAGAAATACGCTTGACAATTTACATTTTACGTATATAATATCAAGAATATTAAGAAGTGCTTGGCCCTCTCTACTCTCTACTCTTTACTCTTGCAAGCATTAGACACAATACCAACATCCGTCCGCTGCATGGCCTACCCGATAAAGGAGGTGAAGCATGAAACCATCCATGAGTAAATGCCCGGTTTGTGGAAGTGAACTTACTGTTATCCGCTTGCACTGCGATTCGTGCGACACCAGCCTCGAAGGACGTTTCGCCAACAGTGTCCTGCCTGGATTGAATGAGGAACAATTGGACTTTGTAGAGACATTCATCCGTTGCGAGGGCAAGATCACCCGCATGGAAGGTGAGCTGAGACTGTCTTACCCGACCATTCGCAACCGCCTGCACGAAGTCATCCGCGCCATGGGCTACGAGCCAGGCAGGGATGAAGAAGAGCCTGAAATCTCGGATGAGAAACGACGCAGCATCCTTGAAGAATTAGATGCCGGCCAGATTTCCGCAGATGAGGCCATGCGTCTCTTGCACGGTAAAGAGGAGTGACCCATGAAACAACAGACCATAACTGTCGGCCCGGCACCGGAAGTGGCGCTGCAAGCCATCCCCGGTGACTTGCGTGTGGCCGGTTGGGAGCGAGCGGAGATCATGGCCAAGACAGATGGTGATATGCTGAACATCACGGCAGATGGCGAGCGGATCAGTGTTTCCTGTGACGAAAATTTGATCTTGTATTTGCCGCGCCAGGCCAGCCTCCAAATTGAGAATGTGGCCGGGGATGCCTGCCTGCAAGCCATGAGCGGAGCGGTCAATCTTGGACCCGTGGCCGGCGACCTCTGCCTGAACGATATCGGCGCTGCAACTGTCGAGACAGTTGCCGGAGATGCTTCCCTGCGCAGCGTTGGCGGCCTGATTGCCGACCAGATCCGCGGCGATTTTGTCCTGCGCGGCGGACGCGGAGATTGTGTCATTGCCACTATTGGCGGCGACGCTTCCTTCCGCGATGTCGAGGGTGCGGTGACCGTCGAGAACATCGGATCGGACCTGTTCCTGCGCAACGCGCGCGGCAGCGTGGTCGCCACCGCGGGGGCAGACGCGACTCTCTACCTGGTACCCCTGCCAGGGAAAGAATATCATATCACCGCGGGCGATGACCTGCTCCTGCGCCTGCCGCTGGACGCGGACGTCGAATTGAACCTTACCGCTGGTTCGCCAGAGTCCCTTCATGTTGATTTCCCCGACCTCGAGCTGGACGAGGAAAGCCCCACACAGACCATCACCCTGGGCAGCGGCGCGGCCAGGATGTTCCTGACAGCCGGCGACGAACTGATTGTCACCAGCAAGGCCGAGAAATGGGACTCGGCCGCCGATTTTGGCGTTGGGATGGGAGATACTTCCACTTGGGGGATCCCGCCCATCCCACCCATCCCACCTATTCCTCCGATCCCGGCGGATCTCTCCGAGCGCATCAACCGCCATATGCAGGCCGCGATGGAACGCGCCCAGTCGCGCACAGAAGCGGCTTCGCGCCGGGCAGAAGTAAAAATCGCGGCGGCCATGCGTCGCGCCGAGACCAAAGCGCGCGCTCACCGTCCGCATGGGAGGGTCGTAATCGGGGGGGCGGAAGTATTCAGATTCTCTGGCCAGAAACCCCCCGAACGCGGCGAGCCGGTCAGCGACGAAGAGCGGCTGACGATCCTGAAAATGCTTCAGGAGAAGAAGATCTCGCTCGATGAGGCCGAGAAGCTGCTGGCCGCTTTGGAAAGCAAGTGACAAGGAGGAGAATACTATGACTGACCAGGAACGTGTCCAGGTTTTGAAGATGATCGAAGAAGGCAAGATTACCCCGCAAGAGGGGTTGCGCCTGATGCAGACCCTTGAGGAGACTCATGCCGAGGATGAGAGCAGAGCCGTCGAACCGGAAACAGGTGAAAAGTCCGGTCGCGAGGCGCAGGCCGAATGGTCCGCTCTGGATGCGGATTCGCGCATCGCGGGCGTTAAATCCGCTGCCCGCCATCTCTGGCAAATCCCCCTGTGGATCGGCATCAGCCTCACCGTTTTGAGCGCCGCGGGTATGTACTGGATCGTGCAAGGGTCGGGGACAAATTTCTGGTTATACTGCCTGACCCTGCCGCTGCTGCTGGGTGTGGGTATCATCGCCGCGGCCGTGGGCAGCCAGAAGGCGCGCTCAGGTGGTCGAGACCGGCTTTTCTAGTGACGAGCCGCTGATCGTAAACGTTGATGAAGGCGATGAAGGCGAGCGCGTCCGGGTCTTCATCGGATAGCCGACGAGGGCACACGTTTGTGACAACATCCACTCCATCTGAGAGAGTAAAAAAAGCGCCGTTGCTCAGCAAGCTGCTCCTGTTTTTCCTGCTGGCGATGATCATGGCGAATATCGGCGGGATGATGTACGGGCCGTTGATGCCGTTGTACCTGAAAGAATTGAATGCCAGTGTGGGGCAAATTGGTCTGTTCTTCACACTTTCGCAAATCATCCCGTTGGCGCTGCAAATCCTGGGCGGCTGGATCTCGGATTCGCTTGGACGTCTGCGCGCCATTGCAATCGGCAGTGTCGTCGGGATTTTTACATACGTCGCCCTCATTCTGGCTCCTACCTGGCAGTGGCTGCTGCTGGCAGCGGGTTTTCAGGCTATCACGGGTGCGCTGGTCGGGCCGAGCTTTGATGCTTTCATCGCCGAACATTCCAGCGACGAGAATCGCGCCAGGGTATTCGGCATTTCACAGGCGATATTCATGATCGTGGGAGTGGTTGGCCCTGTCCTGGGAGGCTGGCTGGCGGATTCCTTCGGTTTCAAGGTGATGTTGATGATTGCCGGGGGAGCTTACTTCGTAGCGACCATCCTCCGGGTCAGTATGGCACGCGAAGCCTCCAAAGGCAGCGAAGCCCACCCGCAGGTTCTCTCGTGGGGCGGCCTCAAGTCCAACCTTGGGACGATGTTTGGGTTACTGATTTCCGGCGGCGTTATAACCTGGATCCTGATCACCGACGGTGTGCGCGATACTTCGTTTGCCTTATCAATGAACCTCTTCCCGCTCTATATGGAACAAGTCGGCGGCTTGAATCTGAAACAAATTGGCCTGATGAACAGCGTCTTTGGGTTGTTCATGATGCTGTTCACCATTCCCGGCGGCTGGCTGGCAGACAAAAAGGGCGAACGCGTTGGCATCGCCTCGGGATTCCTCTTCGTAGGGACGGCGCTGGGGATGCTGGTGTACATGCCGACTTCGAATATCTGGCTATATATGACCGGCTGGGCGATTGCCGGACTCGGTGTAGGGTTGCTGACCCCGGCTTACCAATCGCTCATCAGCAAGGCCGTCCCAAAGAAGGTGCGCGGCACAGCCTTTGGGTTGTTCAGCACCAGCCTGGGTCTGGTCTCGCTGCCGGCGCCGTGGATTGGCGCACAAATGTGGGAGCGAGTCAGCCCGCGCTTGCCCTTTACCATCACTGCGATTGTATCAATACTTACGATTATTCCTACCTGGTTGAAGTTCAAGTTGCCGAAAGATGCTAATGGCAATCAGGCTGAAGGAAAGATAGAAAAGTAATTTCTCCCAAATTAAGGAGGTGTTGCGATGGCAACCACAGAAGAACGAATGAAGATCTTGAAGATGATCGAAGAAGGTAAATTGAGCGCCGAAGAAGGAACGAAGTTGCTCTCCGCCCTGAGCGCGGGTCAGGGCAAGGCGGCTTCGGGTGCGCCTGGCGGAATGGGCGTCGGTGCGGCGCGCTGGCTGCGCGTGCGCGTCACCGACGTGAACAGCGGGCGCTCGAAGGCTACGGTGCAGATCCCCATCAGCCTGATTGATGCTGGCATGAAGATCGGCGCGCACTTCGCGCCTGAATTGGCAGGCGTGGATATGACCGAGATCATGACCGCCCTGCGCTCTGGCATGACCGGCAAGATCATTGACGTGGTGGACGACGAAGACGGCGAACACGTGGAGATATTTGTAGAATAATTTCATCACCCCCTTCCTGCTGCTCTCGCCTTTCGCCGGGGTGATGGTGGACCGCTACAACCGCAAAATGATGATGATGGTCAGTGACCTGGCCGCGGGTCTCTCCACGCTCGCCCTGCTGGCCCTCTTCGCCACCGGTCACATGCAATATTGGTATCTTTACATCGCCCAAATCATCAATGGCATTGGCAACACCTTCCAATGGCCGGCCTATTCGGCGGCCATCAGCACGATGGTGCCGAAAGAGCAGTACGGGCGCGCCAACGGCATGATGTCGCTGGTCGAGGCCGGGCCGGGCGTCCTGGCGCCCCTCCTGGCCGGAGCGTTGCTGCCCATCGTCAAACTGACCGACATCATGGTCTTTGACGTGGTGACGTTCCTGCTCGCCATCGGCGCACTATTGATTGTCTTCGTACCGCAGCCGCCGCGCACCGAGGAAGGCCAGAAAGGCCGCGGTAACATCTGGAAGGAAGCCGCCTATGGCTTCCAGTACATTTTCGCCCGTCCCAGTCTGCTCGGCCTGCAACTGGTCTTCTTCGTCGGCAACTTGTTCGCCGGCATTGGCTGGACGGTCTTTGCCCCGATGATCCTGGCGCGGACCGATAGCAACAGCCTGATCTTCGGCTCGGTGCAGACTGCCGGGGCTATCGGCGGCGTGATCGGCGGCGTTATCATGAGCGCCTGGGGAGGCTTCAAGCGCCGCGTTCATGGCGTGCTGGCCGGCTGGCTGATGAGCGGCCTGTTCTTCGCCATGCTCGGCCTTGGCAGCGGGCTGCCGATGTGGATGTCTTTCATGGTTCTGTCAGCCATGATTGGCCCGCTCGTCAATACTTCGAATCAAGCCATCTGGCAGTCCAAAGTCGCCCCCGACGTGCAAGGGCGTGTCTTCTCTGCCCGCCGTCTGATCGCCTGGTTCACCACCCCGATCTCCCCGATTATCGCCGGTACGCTGGCGGACTTTGTGCTGGAACCGGCGATGAAGACCCAGAGCGGCCTGGCTAATATGTTCGGGGGCCTCTTCGGCAACGGACCCGGAGCCGGGATGGGCTTACTGGTGTTTTTCACCGGCCTGGGCGCGGCGCTGGTGGGATTATCGGGCTACTTCATCCCGGTTATTCGGAATGCCGAATCCATCCTGCCGGATCACGACCAGTTGAAGAAGGTGGAGGAAGCGGCAGTATAGAAAACGATCACGGCAATTCCCAGACAGCCAGAACGGCGGCCGGAGCGAGTAGAGAAAATGCAGTAATGTGGAAACATCCCGCCAATGTTGAAAATCCCCCTGTTTCGCCAGGAGCCGGTGGATTTTTTCTCTGTCCAGCAATCATTCGAGATACTTCGTCACGAACTTGCGGGGCTTCAATACTTCGATTTTCTGATAACCCGATACATCGAGCAGGTGCTTGTCCCCGCTTACAATCACCTTGTTCCTCCCAGCCAGCGCGCAGGCAAGGAATTTGTCATCATCGGGGTCCTCGCAAACCTGTTCGGGGAGCGGCGGCGCAGTAACGACTTCTGCGTTTTGGGCAAGAAATTCCAGAACAACTTTCACGCTCTCCCCCGCGCTTTTTCAACCGCCTTTTCGATATCTGCCCGTTTCAACCCGGCTGCTTTGGCTTGCTGGCGCGCCTGCTGGATAAGCACATCGAACGCATCCAGGCTGGGGGCAGTGATCGCTTTAATGATCACCACATCATCTTCGCCTACGACAACAAACTGCGTCCCGGCCTGCAGGTTAAGTTGCTTGCGAATGGTTTCGGGAATAACGATCTGTCCTTTGGATGACATCCGTGTGGTTGCTAGAGTATTCATGGTTTCTCCTTTGTCTTACTGGTAAGATTATACCACACAGTTCGTCCGTTGTTCACTTTTTCCTTTCTCAACAACAGCGGTCCAACCCGGTCAATCATCCAGCCGAAGGACAGTTCCGCCCAGGGGACGACGCGCAGCCAGCCATTGACTCATCCGTTATCGGTGATTACAATGTAACTACTCCCAAAGAGCGAGGCGACCATGAACACAGTCAAGACTCAGATCATCAAGATCGGCAACTCACGCGGCATTCGTATCCCGAAGCTGCTGATAGAGCATGTGGGGCTTGGCAGTGAAGTGGAAATCACCGTTGAACGTGATCGGCTCATCATCCGCCCTACTGCGCGCCCGCGCACTGGTTGGGATGAGCAATTCCGCGCTATGGCAGAACGCGGCGACGACCGTCTGCTCGATGAGCTTGTACCCACCCGGTGGGAGGGGAACGAGTGGACATGGTAGTCAATCGCTTCGATGTCTACCTGGTCAACCTCGATCCAACCATTGGCAGTGAAATCCGCAAAACGCGTCCCTGTCTGGTTATCTCGCCGAATGAGATAAATCGGCACATCGCGACGGTGATCGTTGCGCCGATGACCAGCCAGGGGCGACCATATCCCACGCGCGTGGCATGTCGCTTCGAGGGCAAGGATGGTCAGATCGTACTCGACCAAATACGGACCGTGGATAAGACCCGGCTGGTCAAAAAGCTGGGCCGCATCAGCCAATCCACGCAAGGGGCGGTCCTGGCGCTGCTGGCCGAGCTGTTCGCTGAATAAAAATGTCCCCCAGTTGTGTTGGCGGGATGGCCGTTCGATTTCGCTCCCTGGCCTGACCACCACATCGTCCCGATGTCCTTGCGGGAGGGCAGGCATCCTGCCAAGAGGATGTGATAAAAAAGGCGGGACTATGAGTCCGCCCTTTTTTTTGTTTTATCAGGCGATTTTGTTTTTCCAGTCCATACGATTCAGCGATTCAACGATTCAGCGGATGGTTGACTCGCTGAAGCGCCGATTCGCCGACTCCAGTAACCAGTGCACGGTGTCTGCGACGGTCATATAAACCGAGCGCGGGCGGTAGCCCAGTTCACGCCTCGCCTTGGCGTGGCTGATGTCTGAATTACTTTGCAACACTTCGAGCGAATAGGGCGTGAAGCGCGGCCTGGCTTTGCTCCAGCGGTAGTAATACGGCGTGAATTTCGCCGCAAATTCTGCCAGGTTGAACGGAATCTTGATGCTGGTGAAGGCCTTCCCCGTCACCTCGCGCACCGTCTCGAGCAGGTAGCGCACCGAAATTTTCTGCCCACCGAGAATGTAGCTCTCGCCGGCGCGGCCTTCCTCTGCAGCCAGGATCAACCCGTCGGCCACGTCGCGCACGTCCACAAAATCATACGCGCCGTCCACGTAGGGCGAAGTCCTGCCCAGGGCAGCATCCAGGATGACGCTGCCCATCTCGGAGCGGCGGAAATCGTACGGGCCGATGACGCCGGTCGGGCAGACGATGATCGCCTCCAGTCCCTCCCGCGCCGCTTTCTGGACCTCGAGGCTGGCTTCCGCTTTCGAACGGTCGTACGCCCCGTAGGGGTTGTTCGGGTCGAAGGGCAGCGATTCGTCAATCACCTTACTGTGCGGCGCGCGGCGGAGGGCGTGGATCGAGCTGGTGTAGATCAGCCGCCGGATATTATTCCGCCGCGCCGCCTCGAGCACATTGCGCGTCCCTTCCACGTTGACGCGCCAGACGAACGGATTTTGCCCGGGCATGATCGAAATTATGCCGGCCAGGTGATAGACTTCGTCCACGCCGCGGAAGGCGGCTTTCAGGCTTTCGGGGTCGAGCACGTCGCCTTCGACGGATTCCACCTCCAGTCCCCTGAGTGGGCTGGTGTCCTCGCCGCGCCAGATAAGCGCACGGACTTTCTTGCCCTGTTCGAGCAGTTTGCGCACCAGCACATTGCCAATGTGTCCGGTCGCGCCGGTAACTAAAATCATGGTTTCTCCCGGT
>JBDRTP010000267.1:0-2761 GCA_043823965.1 Chloroflexota bacterium | reverse complement strand
GGGCCGCGTTTGCGGGCCACACGTCAGGCGGCGCGGCTGGATGCGCGCCGGGTCAAAGAACGCGCCGAAAGCGGCGATGAATTCATCCAGTGCGGCGCGGTTGACCGAGTAATACACCCAGCGGGCGTCGAGGGCGTCGCGCTCCACATCCACCAGCCCGGCCTGGCGCAGGACGCTCAAGTGATGCGAGATCAGGTTGGGCGCCATCTGAAGCGCCTCGCCCAGTTCGCAGTTGCACTGCACACCCTGGATGATCAAGTCGAGCAACAGCAGCCGCTTGGGTTCAGACAGCGCCTTGAAACGCCTGGCAAGGCTTTGCAGGTTGGTGGGAGGCGGATTAAGGTTCTCTTGGGAAGGAGAATGGTTCAACATATGTTGAATTATATTCCCAAAACTGGATCCGTCAAGGATGAATGTCATGGAATTGGAATGAGATTGCTCAACGAGATCCAGGCTTGCCGCTTCCCCCATGCCGCACCGCCACGATCTCCGCCAAAATGGCGACGGCGATTTCCTGCGGCGTTGTGCCGCCCCTTAATTGACTATGACTTGTGCGCTTTCATGCTCGTGATGATGCTCTTCCTTGATTTCGGAGTACACATCTATCCCTTTTTTGCACACCTTTCAGCGCATTCTTATTTCACTTTCGTACCCTAACAACCGCAACGCATTTAGCACCACAACGATGGTGCTGCCTTCGTGGAAGATGATGGCGACGCCGATGCTCGCCCAGCCAGCCAGCGAGGCGACGATGAGCAGGGCGATCACGCCCAGCGAGATGAACAGATTTTGCTGAATTATGGACCGCGTGGCTCGCCCCAACCCGACAGCAAAGGGTAACTTGGAGAGGTCATCGCCCATCAGGACTACGTCGGCGGTTTCCAATGCCACATCGGTGCCCGCGCCGCCCATTGCAATCCCGATTGTGGCGTTCGCCAACGCTGGCGCGTCGTTCACCCCGTCGCCGACCATCGCCACCTGCCCAAACTTCCGAACCATATCGCGGATAGCAGTCAGTTTGTCTTCGGGCAGGAGGTCGGCGCGCACGTCGGTGAGGCCAACTTGATTGGCAATGGCTTGGCCCACGCGGGCGTTGTCGCCGGTAAGCATAATGGTCTTCGGCACGCCGATTCGTTTCAAGGCCGCCATCGTGGACTTGGCCTCGGCGCGCAGGGTGTCAGCCACGGCGATGACGCCCGCTAATTGACCGTTGACGGCGGCTAGCATGATCGTCTTGCCTTCCCCTTGCAGGCGCTCAACATGAGTGTGACCATCATCCGAAACAGAAACATTCGACTCGGTCATCAACTTGAGATTGCCAATGTGGACGGTTTGACCGTCAACGATTGAGCGCAACCCGCGTCCGGTGAGCGACTTCACCTCGCCGATTTCCGGCAGAGCCAGCCCTTTGGCTTGCGCCGCGCGCACCACCGCTTGCGCCAACGGATGGCCGGAGCGACTCTCAATACCAGCGGCCAATCCGAGCAATTGTTCATTGTTCATTCTCTCATTGTTCATTGCGACAACGTCTGTCACTTCCGGTCGCCCGTGCGTAATCGTGCCGGTCTTGTCGAAGGCAATGGCTTTGAGACGGCCCAGATTTTCGAGATGGACGCCGCCTTTCACCAGCACGCCGTTGCGGGCGGCTTGCGCCACCCCGGCCAGAATCGAGGCGGGAGTGCCGAGCGCGAGCGCGCACGGTGAGGCGGCCACCAGCAGAGTCATGGCGCGAATGAACGAGACTTGAAATGGCACACCGAACAGCGGCGGTGCGATAATGACGAGCGCCGTGACGATCAGCACGGCCGGCACGAACACACGCTCGAACTTCTCGACCGTCTGCTGGGTGGGCGATTTTTGTGTCTGCGCTTCTTCCACCATCTTCATCACTCGCGAGAGCGTGCTGTCTTTTGCCAATCGGGTGACTTTGACTTCCAACGCCCCTTCGCCATTGACGGAACCGGCGAACATCTGGTCGCCTGCCGCCTTATCCACCGGCAGCGACTCGCCGGTGACGGGGGATTGATCCACGCCCGACTGCCCGTTCAGCACTGTGCCATCCACCGGAACACGTACTCCAGGCCGGACGATGACAACGTCTTCCAATTGCAATTGCTCAACGGGCAGTTCAATCTCGTTGCCGTCGCGCTTGACCAGTGCCGTCTTGGGTGCGAGATCGGCCAGGGCGCGAATGGCGGCGCGGGCGCGGTCGAGGGCGCGTTCTTCGAGGGCGTGGCCGAGGCTGAAGAGGAAGAGCAGCAGTGCGCCTTCAGCCCACTCGCCCAGGATGGCCGCGCCGATGGCAGCCATCACCATCAGCAGGTCAGTATCGAAGTACTTCTCTCTAAGGGCGTGCCAGGCGTGTTGCGAAATATCCCAGCCGCCGAAGATATACGCGGCGATGTAGAAGCCGAGGGCGACAACGAATGGCAACCCGAAGAAGGTCTCACCCACCCAACCGATAAGCAGGAGCAGGCCGGAGATCAGGCTAAAGAGCAGTTCGCGGTTTTCCTGATACCAACTTCGCAAACCAATTGCGGGGATGGAGTAACCGAGCGAATGCACCCGCTTTTCAATCGCGCCGCGCGCAATCTTCTGCGAGTCAAACTCCACCCGCATCTTCTGCGCGGCGTAGTTGACGTTCACAGCCAGCACGCCTTCCATCCGGCCGACGCTATGTTCGACGACGAGCGAACAGTCGGAACAGTCCATCCCTTCGATGGTGAGCACATCGTGATGGTAGCGGTTCACAATTTGCGCT
>JBDRTP010000266.1:0-12585 GCA_043823965.1 Chloroflexota bacterium | reverse complement strand
CCACAGCCCAGCCCGAAAACGCCGGCTGGGGTTTCGACGGTCAACTTTCCAGCGTTCGACCTGACAACACCCTCGACGACATTGCCCAAGCCGAGGAAGCGCGCTTCCCAGGCCGAGCGCGGCTCGTTCCAGACCTCGGATGGGCTGCCGTCTCGGACGATCTCGCCATCGTTGAGCAGGAGCACGCGGTCTGCGATGGCGAAGGCCTCCTCCTGGTCGTGCGTGACGTAAATGGCCGGAATGCCGGTGGCGTGTAAGATGCCGCGCAACTCGTCCTGCAGACGGTCGCGCAGGGCGCGGTCGAGCGCGCCGAGGGGTTCGTCGAACATCAGCAGGCGCGGACGGGGCGCCAAAGCGCGCGCCAACGCCACGCGCTGCTGCTCGCCCCCCGAAAGCTCGGTGACACGCCGCCCCTCGAACCCGGAGAGATTGACTTGCGTCATGGCTTCTCGCGCCCGCCGCTCGACCTCCGTCCCTGGCAGGTTTTGCATCTTCAGGCCAAAAGCCACGTTCTCGAAGACCGATAGATGCGGGAAGAGAGCATAATCCTGAAAGACCAGGCCGAAATTGCGCAAGTGGGCAGGCACGGCGGTCAAATCCTGGCCTTGCCAATAAACCATCCCTTGCTCGGCCTGTTCCAGCCCGGCAATAATCCGTAGCAGCGTGGATTTCCCGCTGCCCGAGGCGCCCAGCAAACAAACAGTCTCGTTAGCAGCAACGGTGAACGAGATGCCGCGTAAGAGAGGTCTGTTTTCGTAATCTTTGGTGATGTCGAGAAGTTGAAGCATGGCGAACCTTGCGTGATACGTGATAAGTGATGCGTGATTCGTAAAACGTAAGGCGTAAAACGTAAGCCGATTACGTTTTACGTTTCACGTTTCACTTTTCACGTTTCACGTTTCAGAATTCTCCTGCGCCGGGAAGCCGGAATCTCTCGATAAGCAAAATTCCCGCGCCTGTCACACCCATCAAAATCGTCGCCATGGCCATGGCCTGTCCGTAGTTCAGCCCGCCAGGTTGGGAGAGGAAGCGGTAGATGGCGATTGGCAGGGTGGGATACTCTGGCCGGGAAACCAGCGAGGTGGCCCCAAATTCGCCCAGCGACACGGTAAAAGCGAAGATCGCCGCGGCCAGCGTGGCGCGTGAGACAATCGGCCAGTCCACCGTAAACCAGATGCGCAGCGGCGATGCGCCGAGCGAGGCAGCCGCCTGGCGGAGACGAACGGGTATGGAGGCCAGCGCAGGTTGCAGGCTGCGGATCACAAACGGCAGGGCGATCAACGTGTGCGCGATTGGCGTCAAGAGCGGCGAGGTGATCAGGGCCAGCGGCGGCTTGTTGAAAGTGACGATGAAGCCCAGGCCGAGGGTCACGGCCGAGGCGCCCAGGGGCAGCATCAGGAAGGGGTCGAGAAAACGCTCCAGCCGCCCGGGGCGGGTCAGCGCGGAGGCAACCGGAAATCCGAGCGCCAGCGAGAGGACGACTGTCAACGCGGCGTAGCTCAGGGAATTGGTCAAAGCTTTGAAAGGCGGCACGTAGAAGAGCGAGCCGAGACGATTGACGAAAAGTTCGCTGTAGTAGTCGCTCGTCAGGCCATAGGCGACACTTGTCCGCTCGCCGCGCGCAGCTTCCAGGCGGGCTATGGAACGCAGAGGCAAAGAGACCATAGGCAGCAGGAACAACGTCAACAACAGCACTACCACCCCGCCGACGAACAGTTTTTCGCGGCATGTCCGCGCCCGGCGCAGGTTGGACTCGGCCGCGTGGGGGGCAACGGTCACTGCCGCGCGCGTCACGATGCGGCTGTAAAGCACGGAAAAAGCCAGCGTACACAGGAGTTGGATGAACGAGAGCACGGCTGCCAGCGGCAGGTTGAAAATCTGGATGGCCTGCATGTATATCTCGACTTCCAGCGTGGCGAAGCGCGGCCCACCCAAGAGCAAGATGACGCCGAAACTGGTGAAGTCGAACAGGAAGACCAGCAGCGCAGCCGCCAGGAGGGGCGGGCGTAAGAGCGGCAGCGTCACACGCCAGAAGGCGCGCCGCGCGTCCGCACCCAGCAGGCGGGCAGCCTGTTCGAGGCGCGGGTCGAGGTGCGCCAGCGCGTTCCCGACCACGCGGATGACGATGGTGGTGTTGTAGAAGACATGCGCGAGCAGGATGGCCGACAGGGTATACACAAAGACGATCGGCGCTGCTTCGAGACCGAAGAGTCTCATCAATCCCAGGTTGACCCAGCCGCGCGGACCGAGCAGGGCGTTGAACCCGGCCGCCACCACCACCGTCGGCAGCATGAAAGGGATGGCGGTCAGGAGGCGCAGCAATGGCTTGCCATAAAAGTCGAACCGGGCGAAAAGATAGGCAGCCGGCAAGCCGACGAGAAGAGTGAGGAGGGTGGAGAGGAAAGCCTGATAAAACGTGAAAAGTAAAACGTAAAACGTGCGCGAGGCGGCGTTCGCGCCGAGGCCGGAGAGCGAGGCGGGGTTAAGCCCCAGCCAGAGGATGCGGGCGAGGGGGTAGAAGAAAAATAGGCCAAGGAAGATAGAAACGCCCAGCCAGGGAGCGATTCGGCGAATCAGCAATTCAGCGAGAACGAATCTGCGATTCAACGATTCAGCGATTCGCTGACTCGCTGAATCGTCGACTCGCTGACTCGCTGAATCGCCAACCCGCTGACTCGCTGACTCGCCGAATCGCTGTCTCACCGCAACACCGTCTCCATCCACGCCTCGATCCATTTCTCGCGGTTGGCGGCAATCTCTGCCGGATCGAGGCGGGCAGGCTGTTCAGGTATCTGGGCGTACTTCACAAATTCTTCCGGCAGTCCGGCATCCTTGTTGACCGGATAGACGAACATCTGCAGGGGCATATCTTCCTGGAACTTCACATCCAGCATGAAGTCCACGAACTTCTCGGCCAGGGCGCGGTTCTTGCTCCCGCTCAGGATGCCGACGAACTCGATCTGGCGGAAGCAGGTATCGGCTCCGAGGATTGAGGCGGTGGGGGATTCGGTCAGCGGCGTCTCGGCAAAAACGACCTCCGCAGCCGGGCTGGAGGCGTACGAGACGACCATCGGCTGCGGCCCGCGTCCGGAGGAGGCGCTGAAGTTGGTGTAGTAAGCCGTCTCCCAGCCATCCACTACGACCAGGCCGTTGTCGCGCAGGGTCTTCCAGTAGTTCAGATAGCCCTCTGGTCCAAAGTGAGCCACGCTTGCCAGCAGGAATGCCAGGCCGGGCGAGGAGGTGGCCGGGTTCTCGACCACGAGCAGGTCTTTGTACTCAGGTTTGGTCAGGTCCTCCAGCGATTGGGGAACCGCCAGGTTGTGGGCGGCGAAGTAGGCCCGATCGTAGTTGATGCAGACATCGCCGTAATCCACCGGCAGGGCGCGGTTTTGGGGGTCGAGCTTGAACTCAGCCGGGATATTTGCCAGCAAGGGTGAGGCGTACGGCTCGTATATGCCGGCCTCGAGGGCGCGCGAGAGGAAGGTGTTGTCCACGCCGTAGAAGATGTCGGCCAGGGGAGCGTCCTTGGAGAGGATGGCCTTGTTGAGGGCTGCGCCGGTGTCGCCGCTCTTGAGGAAAGTCAATTTGACGTTATTGGCCTGCTCGAAGGCTGTGACCACGTCTGCACTGACGGCGAAGGAATCGTGGGTCATCACGGTCAGGGTGCGCGCACCAGATGGCGCGCAGGCCGCGAAGATTAAGACAGCCAGCAAGGTGAGAAAAAGTAAACGTTTCATGGGAACCTCCAGAGTCAGTAATCAGTAATCAGTTATCAGTGATCAGTGATCAGTTATCAGTATGGCGATGGATGACGAGAAGAAGGCCGGACTTCAGGGAGATGGTTGCAATCTCAGCCAGCAGCGCGTTGCTGATGCCGCGCGTGCGATGCGGATAGAGTGTCTCGCCGGGCAAGGGCCAGCGCAGGCCTTCGGTTGTCACGCCCTCCGCCGGGCCGCCCCAGGGAAGCAGCGAAAGGATGTCGCCGGCTCTCCCGCGCACCTCTCGGCTTGCGCCTCGGGGCGACGCCTCGCACCTGCCGCGCACGAAAAAGGCCTCTTCTACACCGTCATCGAGACGGACGTCAATCTCCGCCAGGGACGGATCGGTGAGCAGGGTCAGGTTGCCGAGGCTCTGGTCGAGGTGGCCGCCCAGCGCGGCGACGACCAGGATTTCACGATGCCCGGCTTCGACGGCATAATGTAAGGCGAGCGCGAGGTCGGTATCATCCTTGTCGCGTGGATATTGGCGGATTTCGATGCCTGATTCTTCCAGCCGGTGTCTGTCGTCTGTCGTCAACGAGTCCAGATCGCCGATGACGACGGATGGAAGCAAGCCAAGCGCCAGGATGTACCGCGTCCCGCCATCCGCGGCGATGAGGAAATCATCGGGGCGGATTAAACGGCGAGCAGGCTCGAGGTCCGGTAAGTGACCGTTGGCAAAGATAATGGCGCGTGTCGAAGACATTTTTCTCAATCAAAAAAACCATCCTCGCCGGTGGAGGATGGTGGATGTCAGTCTATACTCCCTCCGCCGGCATGATCCGGATCAGGTTCTGCGGGTCGAGGCTGTCAGCCTCCTCTCAGCCTGAAAAACACTCAAAGGACGAGTGCAAGCACTCAAAGGACGAGTGCACGCAGGCTCCCCGTTCAATTATGAGGTGAGTATAAGCGCCTGGCAGGAGGATGTCAAGGATGAGCCATAAGACAGGGCTTCATAAAGTGGTTTGAGCGGCTCTTCGTTCACACCTGCCGAGTAGGCCTTCGGCACTTGCGCCAGGTGCAAGTGTCAGCGTCCAATTTTAGAAGTGCCAGGTTTGACAATGTCACATTTCCACAAAAGCATTAAAACTTTTTACCACCAAGTGCACAAAGGGGCACAAAGGAGAGCAAAAGACAAAAAACTTGTGTTCCTTCGTGTTACTTTGTGCCCTTTGTGGTAACGCAATTGGCTTTTGGTCTTAATGTGACATTGTCGAACAGGTATCTGGAAAAGTGATTATAATCAAGTCACTTCATTCCATTTATTTTACCGGTAAAAACAAAGGTTCCAATGGCTCTTGACCACTTCGGACGACACATCCATTACCTTCGCATCAGCCTGACCGACCATTGCAATCTGCGCTGCCTGTATTGCATGCCGGAAGACATGACCTTCCGGCCCAACGCAGATTTAATGCAAGACGACGAAGTCCTGCTCCTGACGCGCCTGTTTGCCGGTCTCGGCTTCGACAAAATCCGCCTGACGGGGGGCGAGCCGACCGTGCGGGCGCACATCGTCGAACTGGTAGGCGGCATCACCCACACGCCGGGCGTGCGCAGCGTTTCCATGACGACCAACGGCGTGCTGCTCGCGCGCCTGGCCAAACCCCTGGCCGAAGCCGGACTCCAGCGCGTCAACATCAGCGTAGATACTTTGAATCCCGCCAAATTCCGCCGCCTGACGCGCTGGGGCGACATGGAAGATGTTTGGGAAGGTATTTTAGCGGCCGAGCAGGCCGGATTGACGCCGGTAAAACTCAACGCGGTGGTCGTCAAGGGCTACAACGAAGAAGACGTGGTTGACTTGGCGCGCCTGACGCTTGAACATCACTGGCAGGTGCGCTTCATCGAAATGATGCCCTTCGCCGGCGCGACCGAACTGCAAATCACGCAGATGGTCACCGCGGCGCAGATCCAGGCACAGGTCGAAGCCGCTTTCGGTCCGCTCGAAGCGGCCAACGGCGGGAAACTGGACGGCGAAGCACGCCTCTTTCACATCCCGGGCGCGCAGGGCGATATTGGCTTCATCTCCTCCGTGTCCGCGCCCTTCTGCGCCACCTGCACGCGTGCCCGCCTGACCGCGGACGGCGTGCTGCGCATGTGCCTGCTGCGCGAGCATGAGATTGACCTGCTCAAGCCGCTGCGCGCCGGGGCGACACTCGACGACCTGCGTAATTTAATTCTGGAGGCCGTCTGGAACAAGCCCTGGGGTCACGGCCTGGCTGAAGGAGAAATTCCGATGAATCGGGTAATGAGCGAAATCGGCGGCTAAGGCGAGTTACTCTTTTTTCACCATTTCGCGCAGCGTCAATCCCAGGCGGGTGATACCCTCGCGAATGACATCCGGCGAGGAAAAGGAGAAATTGAGCCGCATGGTGTTCTCCCCGCCGCCGTTGGGGTGAAATGACCCGCCAGGCACAAAGGCCACTTTCTTCTGAATGGCGATTTTTAACACCTCGGCCGCGTCCATCCCCTGCGGCAGGATGCCCCATAGGAACATGCCTCCTTCCGGGTGTGTCCAGCGGACCTCAGAGGGGAAGATCTCTTCCATCGTCTCGAGCATGACATCCCGGCGCTCCTTGTAGGTGGCGCAGATGAACTTGACGTGTTCGTCCAGGAAGCCATGCTTACCGACCTCGTAAGCCACCATCTGGTTGAAAGTGGCGGTGTGCAAGTCGGCGGCCTGCTTGGCCATCACCAGTTTGCGGATCACCTCCTGCGGCGCGGCGACCCATGCCAGGCGGATGCCCGGCGCGAGAATTTTCGAGAAGGTGCTTAGATAGATGACGTTGCCGGTGTAGGTGCCGTCGTCGCCGCGGTATTGTCTGTCGAGCGTGACGACTGAAGGGAGGTGTTCGCCCTCGTAACGGAGCTGGCCGTAGGGGTCATCCTCGATGATCGGTACGCCGTAGCGGTCGGCCAGTTCGACCAGTTGCTTGCGGCGTTCCAGGTTGAGGGTCGTGCCGGCCGGGTTCTGGAAATTCGGCAGGACATAGATGAACTTGGGTCCCACCCGCAGTGCTTTTTCCAGTTCGTCCACGATCATGCCGTTCTCATCGGACGGCACAGAAATATATTGCGCCCCGTAGGCATTCCAGGCCTGCAGAGCGCCGAGGTAAGTGGGGGATTCGACCACGATATGGTCGCCTTGATTGATAAATACACGCCCGATGAAATCCAAGGCCTGCTGGGAGCCGGAGGTGATCAGGATGTTATCGGGTGTAATCTCGATCCCGAAGCGGGTCGTGTGACGGGCGATCATTTCCCGCAGCGGGCGATAGCCCTCGGTGGTGCTGTATTGCAATGCCTGTGCGCCGAATTCATCCAGTACGTTGTTGCAGGCTTCCTTGAATTGCTTGACCGGAAAAACTTCCGGCGCAGGTAATCCCCCAGCAAACGAGATGATATCCGGCTGCTCGGTCCATTTGAGTAGTTCCCGGATAATGGAACTCCCCATGCACTGTGTGCGATTCGCATAGCGGTATTCCCAGGGTGTCTGCATTCTTTCTCCTTATCATGAATTTGGTATTCTCCTGCCGACCGCAGGTTCTTCGAAAGGCCTACCGGGTAGGTGCTGCGCACTCGGCGAGAGACTAAAAAGGCCTGACAGGTGTGCGTTCACCAATCAGGCCCTGGCTGACTTTACGGCAAAAGGATGCCGGACATCGCTAGGTCAAAAAGTACTTGTGACATGCCAGTATTATATTACCATTTTCCGCCAATCGCGTCATGTCTATTGACATGACAGGAAGTGATACCTGTTTTGAATAATCAGATACTATCTGAAGCTTTTTGATAGTTTTCGCAAGCCTGGCATGACTATCCTGAACATGAAACACATGGAGACTGCACTTGGCACGAGCGGATTTAAGCGTTCATACAAGAAGTAGAAAAATTTTCAAGGAGGTGCATATGAAACGCCCTAATGTTCTCTGGATCACAGCCCTTATTCTGGGTTGGCTCTTCGACTTCCTGTTCTGGAAGCACGCCCCCGGCATATCGTTTGCCATTTATGTCCTGCTGTGCCTTGTCGGGGGATTCGTCGTGCTCGGCACGCAGGGGATCAAACCTGCCCGGAAGGCACTCCTTTTGACCTTGCCCATCGCCTTCTTCGCGGCAATGACCTTTGTCCGGCAGGAGCCGTTGAGTCTCTTCCTATCCCATGCCTCCACGCTCTTCCTGCTGGGGGTGCTGGCGATCACCTTCCTCGGCGGACGCTGGCTGGCGTATAGCCTCTCGGATTACGCAGCCAACTTCTTCCGACTGACCGGGAGCATGATCGCCCGGCCGCTGATATTTGCCAGCCAGAACCGTCGCCAGTTGGAGGAGGGTGGCGTAAATCGCGGCGCGCGCCGGGTCTGGCCGATCCTGCGCGGCGTCCTGATCGCCATTCCTATCCTGGCCGTCTTCACCGCCCTGCTTGCCTCGGCCGATTTGATCTTCGCCCAGCGACTGGACAACCTCATCGCCCTCTTCCGTCTGGAGAAGCTGCCAGAGTACATTTTCCGCGGTGTGTATATCCTGATCGGCGCGTACCTGCTGGCAGGGGTCTTCCTGCACGCGGCCAGCCAAAGCCAGGACGAAAAGTTGATCGGTGAAGAGAAATCCCTCCTCCCGGCCTTCCTGGGCTTCACCGAAGCGGCTATCGTGCTGGGCAGCGTGGTATTGCTCTTCGCCGTCTTTGTCGTCATCCAGTTCCAATATTTCTTCGGCGGCCAGGCGAACATCACCATCCAAGGTTACACTTATGCCGAATACGCCCGGCGCGGTTTCGGCGAATTGGTGGCGGTAGCCTTCTTCAGCCTGCTGCTGTATCTCGTTCTGAGCGCGATCGTCAAGCGTGAGAGTCCCAGCCAACGTTGGGGGTTTTCCGGCCTCGGCATTGGGATGGTCGCCCTGGTGGGAATCATCCTGGCCTCGGCCTTCCAGCGCCTGCTGCTTTACGAGGCCGCCTATGGCTTTTCCCGCTTGCGGACTTATACGCACCTTTTCATGCTCTGGCTGGCCGTTCTGCTGGCGGTTGTGATTGCGCTGGAAACCCTGCGCCGTGAACGCGCCTTCGCCGCCGCGGCCTTGCTGGCCGCGATTGGCTTTTCCATGACCCTGACCCTGCTCAACGTGGATGCCTTTATCGTTCGCCAGAACGTGGCCCGCGCCGCGTGCGCAGCACCTACTCGGCAGGGTGAGGAACTGGACGTGGCTTACCTGGCCTCGCTCTCGATGGATGCCACACCTGCGCTGGTGGCAGCCTACAAATCTGCCTCGCTTCCTTCCGGGACGCGTGATGCGGTTGGCGCTTCCCTGGCTTGCATCTCGGCTGGTAACCGCACCAGTCATCTGCGCGGCTGGCAGTCGTTCCATCTCTCCCAATCGCGGGGAGAGCGCACCCTGCAAGCGATGCAAACAGACTTGAAGAACTACCGGATTGTGGACGACAACTGGACGACGAAGGTTTTCACTCCGCAAGGCCAGAAATACGAATGCTGGGGGAGTGGGATGAGTGATTAGCCCAATCGCCCGGTTATCCTTTTCTTCAAATACGCCCTCAAAAAACACCTGACATGCGACGCATGACAGCATCGCACGCTTATCGTGCGAGCATCCGCGCCATCTCGATGTACTCTGTGCTGGCAGTGCGCGACTTGCTCGTAACTTCGGCCAGGGGAATCAGCTCAACATCCCGTCCTTGCAACCCGACCATGACATCCGACTCGCCGGCCAGCAAGGCCTGCACCGCTTTGACGCCCAGGCGCGAAGCCAGCATACGGTCGAACGCGGTCGGCGAACCGCCGCGCTGGATGTGGCCGTGAGCAAGAAAGCCAGGACAGAAGAAACCTTGAACGCTCCAGGAAGAAGGTTGTCGTAGAGCTCCGCTGCGCGTGAGGGAAAACCTCATGTCCGGTTCGAGGCTTCGCCCTGAGGCTCAGCCCGAAGGGTGGCAGGGGATGAAAACCAGGATATGGTGAAGGTACTGAGGCACTCTCAGAAGAAATGGAGAGCAACGAGTCTGCCTCACCTACGTCCCAAGCGTCATCCCCTGACCCTACGTGCTGACCTGGCTTCGCCAGGATGATACACGGCGCAATTTGCCAAGATTGGTTCTGGTTATCGCCGCGTTCGGTACGAATATGCCAGGCGGCTGACGCAAGCCATTTGGCTCAAACTCTACGCCAGCAAGTGTGAGACGACAATCCTGACTCCGATCAAGATCAGCATGATTCCCCCTGCAATTTCCATCCGTTTGCCGAACTTGCCCCCCAGCACGTTCCCCAGCCGCAATCCAAGCCAGGAGACCAGGCCGGTCACCACGCCGATGACCACAGCCGGGTACCAGATCGTGACCCCAATCAAAGCCAGGCTCAAGCCAATCGCCAGCGCGTCTATGCTCACGGCAATCGAGAGCAGGATTAACGACCAGCCGCGCGAGGGGTCATTTTGATGCGTTTCATGGTTCTTATCCAGCCCTGAGCGGATCATGCGTACGCCGACGAAGGCCAGCAAGGCAAAGGCAACCCAGTGATCGTATGCGGCAATGTAACGCACAATTGTCGCCCCGGCAAACCAGCCGACGACCGGCATCAGGAATTGGAACAGCCCAAAGTGAAAGGATAGCCGGAAGGTTGGGCGCGCGCCGGAGGTCTGCTGCTGCGTCCCTGCCCCCAGGCAGACGGCGAAGGCGTCCATGGCCATGCTGAAGGCGATCAATAAGACTTCGAATAAGTGCATTCTTCCTCACACACGCGTTGGGTCAGCAGTTCAACTGCCGACCCAACGGTAAGCTGACCACTGATAACTGCTCACTGGTCACTGTTTACTTTCTTTCACGCCTGCCAGACTTTGAAGTCTTTCAAGCTCGAACCGCCGATGAATTCACGCAGAATCGAGTTATCGGGGATCAAATTCGTTTCGACCGGCAAGAACCATTCCAGGAATGCCAGCAAACGCTTGGCCTCGATATATTCCGGCGTGCCGTGAGGCGCCTGTCGCAGCAACGGCTCGGCGAGTGGTCCCAGGGCGGAGAGTTCGTAAACCAGCGCCGAGTTGAACATCATATCCGCATTTTCCTGGTAGGGGAAGATATTGCGCCCTTCGCCGCGCGTCACCGACTCCCAGCGACTGATGGTCTGTTGGGCGGTGTAGCCGCGCGCGCGCGCATCTCGGACGATGCGATGGATCAGGCGTGTGTCAGTGGTCGAGACGCGATTGTGGCGGTCGAGGTTGAGTTGC
Source organism: Chloroflexota bacterium (assembly GCA_043823965.1). Lineage (GTDB taxonomy): Bacteria > Chloroflexota > Anaerolineae > Anaerolineales > Villigracilaceae > CG2-30-58-95. The sequence continues at coordinate 1,600 of JBDRTP010000266.1, read as the reverse complement.
GTCAGGCATGAGACGTATATCCGGAAGGCGCGGCCGGCCAGAGGTGCGGGAAGCAGGCCAGGGTTCAAGCCGTGAATCCCCTCCATAATAATGAGCTGGTCGGGACGCAGTTGAATAACGTCGCCGGGTTCCTGTTTCCCAGTTTTGAAATTATAGTGCGGCAACTGGACAAGCTCCCCGGAGACGAGACGCTGCAAATGATCCCCCAGCAGGCCTAGATCAAGGGCTTCGAGCGCCTCGAAATCGTACTGGCCGTTCTCGTCGCGGGGGTTCTTCTCGCGGTCAACAAAATAATTGTCCAGTTCCAGGGCGAAAGGCGAAATGCCCAGGGCAAGAAGCTGGACGGCCAGCCGCCGTGAGAAAGTGGTCTTGCCTGAAGATGACGGACCGGAGATGAGAATGAGGCGGGCTTGCTCATGGCGACCGGCGATCTGGCTGGCGATGGTGGCGATGTTCTGCTCGTGGAGAGCCTCAGAGACCAGGATGATCTCACGGATGCGGCCGGCATGGATGGCATCGTTCAATGCGCCGACGCTATCGATGCCCAGGCGCTCCAGCCACTGACCGTACTGGCGAAATGCAGCCAGCAGTTTTGGGTACTCAGGCATGGGCAGGAGCCTGGTCGGCGCGCTGCGCTGAGGATAGCGCAAGGTGAAACCGCCATCTGTCTGCAAGAGATTGAACCAGCACAGGTAGCCCGTGGATGGCACCATGTAGCCGTGGTGGTAATCGAGGTGATCGCCCAAGCTGTATAGCGTGACATAATCCTTGCGCCGGTGGGACAGCAAGCGAACCTTGTCAGGATAATTCCGCTTTTTAAAGTACTCGATACTCTCGGCCAGCGGGAGCTTCTGGCGCTCGAAGGGCAAATCTTGCTCGATGAGGTTGCGCATGTGCGCTTCGAGTTTTGTCAATTCCTCGCCAGACAGTGGTGGACGCCCGCTGATATGGCAGTAATAACCGCCCGAGGCGACCGAGTGATCAATTAACAGTTTGGCATCCGGGAAAAGGTCGGCGAACGAGACCTCGAGCAGGAAAGTGAGCGAACGGCGGTAAATGCGCGCCCCGTCCGCGTTGGCCATGGTGACCGCGGCCAGTTTGGCATCCATCTGGATCGGATAGGTCAATTCGCGCAGTTCGCCGTTGACGATTGCCGCGACAACCGGCGCGGGGATGGAATCGGCGATGACTTTCAGAAACTCGCCTGCGCTCGACCCGCGCGGAGCGGAGAGGACGCGGCCATCCGGAAGGTGGACTTCCACCATATCGCGGGGTTGAACTGATCGAATAGGAGGTTGCTTGCTCATCATATGCCTTTGCCTGCACTTGCGGCGGAGCATTCGTTGTCACAGGTACAAGTGAGAGGGAAGCGTATTTTATCACCGTTTGCCCACACCCCCACATTTTATTGAGATGGCTCTCTGGGATTTGCCGTGATTCGTACCGAGTAGGCCTTCGGCACAGATTTCACAGAATCTCTGTACTCGTCAAATACATATCAAACATTTCATGTGTCGTTGCGAGGCGGTTTTTGCCGAAGCAATCCCCCATATACCGCCAGGAGATTGCTTCGCTTCGCTCGCAATGACAGATGTGGCGG
>JBDRTP010000265.1:0-3163 GCA_043823965.1 Chloroflexota bacterium | reverse complement strand
ATCAGATTGCGCTCAAGTGTACCGCCGTCGACCCGTGCTTGCATAGTAAGGAGAAACCTGCGGGAGGCTCGCGAGTCTTAAACCGGGAACTCCGACTCTACCATCGTGCAGCAATTCACCAGCTCTTTGGCCGCCTTGACGGCCTTCATGATCTTCACCATGTTGCCTTTGAGCTTGAGTTGCCGTGTCATCATCCCCTGGATGGGATCCAGCTTCACTTCGATGACTTTCTTCCACACTGACACGGGCGCAGAGATCTCGAACTCAGGGCTCTTCTCTGAACGGTCAGCCACCAGGGAAGCGCCGCGAGATTTGCCGTGCCAGAGGTCAATGTAGAGAATCGCTTCCTCACTCATTTCACCTTCAGGCTCAACTACGAAGTAGAAATCGCCCTCCCAATTCTCGGCAGCCTTGGCGTAGGCTTCACTACCGTTGACGGCATCGTGAAATTCAGCGACCCATTCTTCAGAAGGAAACTTCGGCATTCTCAACCTCCTTGCCTATGAGTATTAGGGTAGGTTTGGGACCTCTCCTGTCCGAACTTGGCCCTGACGGTACAGTAACAGTACGTGCCTGCCCCTGTGCGGATTCAACAACCCTTGTCTATGAGTATTATAACTTGTTTACGGCTGCTTATCAAATGGTCTCTCTTCAAGATAGGGACAAGTTTCGGGTCTGTCATGTCCGAACGATCCCGATCAGACCTGGCCCTGGCGGCACAGGAATGATCCCTGCACGAACGAAAACGAACCCTGCCCCTGGACAATGGAAGCAAAAACATGTATGATTGTGATAGTTGAGCATCTCCTGGCGACACGTGTTAGACGCCATCTTGCAGCCAGTCGCTATAGACAACTGGCTTTCCATCAAGCGCGCAGCCTGCCTGCGCTGATTTTTCCTGATTGGCCTGGTGGTCTGGTTGGTGCGGGCCGTGGGTAACGTGTACTACTTCAACAGGCGGGGCTCTGACCAAGGTAATCAAGGAGAACCCTATGGAAAACATTAGCTCACTAATTCCCTTTCTCATCCCCATCATTCTGCTGCAACTCGGGTTGATGGTCTTTGCCCTGGCGGATTTGATCCGACGCGAAAGAACCAAAGGCCCCAAGTGGGTCTGGGCGATCGTCATTATCTTTGTCAATCTCATTGGCCCGATTGTCTATCTCGTAATCGGGCGGGAGGAATAAATGGATGCAATTCGTGTCGAAGGTTTGCAGAAGTTTTACGGCCCGGTGCGCGCGCTTGATGGCTTGGATCTCACGGTAGAGCCGGGCACTGTCTTTGGTTTTCTCGGCCCCAATGGCGCCGGTAAGACAACGACCATCCGCGTTCTCACCGGCCTGGCGCATGCTACCGAAGGCCGTGCCTGGGTAATGGGGGCGGAAATTACCGCCGATGATCATGAAGTTGCCCGCCGCATTGGCTATCTGCCGGAAGAACCCGCGTTTTACACATGGATGACCCCGCGTGAGTTTTTGGATCATGTCGGGCGCGTGTTTGGACTTTCGACAAGCGAACGCGCGGCGCGCGTCAAAGAACTGCTTGAGCTGGTGGGGTTGTCCGAAGTGGGCAAACGACGTATAGGCGGCTTTTCGCGGGGTATGCGCCAACGGCTGGGTCTGGCACAGGCACTGGTCAACCGGCCCGAGGTGCTGTTCCTCGACGAGGCGCTGAGCGGGCTGGACCCAGCCGGGCGCAAAGAAATATTGGAACTGATCGAGCGCCTGTGCGGGCAGTGCACTGTGTTCATGTCTACGCACATCCTGGCGGACATAGAGCGGGTATGCGACACCATCGCCATCATCGCGCGCGGGCGTTTGGTGACCCAGTCGCCCCGCGAGGTTTTGCTAGCCCGGTATGCGATACCCGCCTTTGAAGTGGAGACCGACAGCGGTTTTGAAGCGCCGCTCAACGGTTGGGCTAAGGCGCTACGTCAGAAGAGTTGGGTCCAATCCGTTTCAATCAGTGGACTGAAGGTCCGGGTCATCGTCCATGAAATAGAGACGGCTAAGCGAGAACTGTTGCCTTCGGCCGTGCAGGCCGGACTGGTGCTGACGCGCTACGAAATGCTGCGGCCATCGTTGGAGGACATTTTCTTGCGGCTGGTAGGCGAAGGAGGGGAACTATGAACTTCTTAGCTGCTCTCCGCAAAGAATGGCTGGAACAGTGGCGGACATACCGTCTGTTCATGGTGGGGGTGGTATTGGTTGTCTTTGGACTGTTATCGCCGTTGATTGCCAAATACACACCGGAGATAATCAAGCTAATACCCAACGGCGAGGCCATAGCACAGCTAATTCCTACGCCAACGGTGATGGATGCGGTGACGCAGTATATTAAGAACATCGGCCAGTTTGGCGTCATCCTTGCCCTGTTGTTGACCATGGGCGCAGTAGCTCAGGAAAAAGATAAAGGCACGGCTGCCATGATGCTGGTCAAGCCGCTGCCGCGCGTAACGGTCCTGGTCGCCAAATTCACGGCACTGGCGCTAATGTTCGCCGTCACCATCGCCATAGCGGGCGCGGCTTGCTATTACTACACATGGCTGCTGTTTGGAGCGCTTGATGCGCCGCGCTGGCTGGCACTCAACGGTTTAATGCTTGTGTTTGTGCTAGTCTATGTCGCGTTGACGCTGTTCTGTAGTGTGGTGACCAAATCGCAGTCGGCGGCTGGGGGGCTGGCGCTTTGCCTGCTGTTCATCCTGGGGCTTACCGGCTCTATCCCGGGCTTGGGTGAATACCTGCCAGGGCAATTGCTTGCGTGGGGAGGAGGACTAATGGCGGGGAAAGCCGAGGCTTTCTGGCCAGCCTTATGGGTGAGTGTGGGGATCATTGTTGTCGCGCTAATGGGGGCAAGGCTCATCTTTGAAAGGCAGGAACTTTGACCCCTGCCGTACTTCACTTACACCCTCATTGTCTCGGCTTCCCATCGCCGACGATGATCTGGCGCTGGGTGAAATCCAGGCCTTGAACCCGCGGCCGCAGGCATTCCATCAGTCTCAAGGCACTGCCGTACAGCAGCTTGGCCATCAGTTGGTGTGTGCCCTACAGATAGCCAATGGCCTTGAAGTTTTCTTCTTTGGTCAGGACAGTGGGCAACCGTGAGTTGACTTGTCGAGGTGTTCATTCTATAATCTAGTGGAGGTTGGCATAATGGCACAGAG
>JBDRTP010000264.1:0-4370 GCA_043823965.1 Chloroflexota bacterium | reverse complement strand
AGGTGGTAAAGAGCTTTCAGAACCTGGAATTACAAAGCGTTCACAGCATGTAACTTCTGGCTCAGTCAACTTGGTTGCGGCTGTTTGCCTTGATCGCGCAAATATTTTCACCGCAGAGCACGCGGAGAGCGCAGAGTTTTTCCTGTGTTTTCTCCGCGAACTCTGCGGTCTCTGCGGTAAATACTTTGGTTGCGGCTGGAAGCCGCGTTATGACATCTGGCGACTATTAAACCATAACAAATGGGGGTGTTTCAAATGAGTTGAGCGGATTGGAACCAACCTCGGAAAACCATATCCAGCGAGATGTGGTCGAAGGGTAGCATGAGTTCTTCGGCCACTGCGTCCCCCAGGTCTACCAGCAAGGCGAAGAACAGCCAGGCAGCCCAGACTTAAGGGATCTGCCGCCAGAGCAAGGCCAGAATGGCCGCGATCATCAACGGCAGATTCGGAATGCGCTCGCGTAGCCCCAAACTGCGGTAGTAAGCCGCCTGAGCGTAGATGGCCGGGCTGAGTAATGCTTCGAATTCTGCCCGAATCGTCTCGTCTGCTCTCAGCTCTTCTTTCGGCGAAGAGTAAACCCAAGGCCTACCAGGGCTACAACCAATCCAACGCCTGCCCCTATCCACTGTTTCCATCCAATGGTGGCTGGCCCAGAGCCAAGCCCAAGATAGTCTGCCAGTAGCGAGACTGCCAGCACAAGTATGCCTATGATGAGTAAGGCAAGGCCAATGGTTTTTGTTGACATATTTGCCTCCTTCTGGAAAAGGTAAACCCTGCTTGGGATATTATACAGTAATACAGAGAAGACTTGAGTTGGGGAGGTTTTTTATAAGCACTCTTGCGGTATACTCTATTCGACCATGATCAAGGATAAAAAATGAAACAAGTTCTCCAGAATATGAAAACTGGCAAAACCACTGTCGGGGATGTCCCCATTCCTGTCGCACGGGCGGGTATGGCGCTCGTGTGCACTGCCGTCTCGCTCGTCTCGGCAGGGACGGAACGCATGCTGGTCGAATTTGCCGAAAAATCGCTGCTCGGCAAAGCCCGCTCGCGCCCTGACCTGGTCAAGCAGGTGCTGGATAAAGCCCGGCGTGAGGGCCTGCTGACGACCGTCGAAGCCGCCTTCAACCGCCTCGACCAACCGATGGCGCTGGGCTACTCTTCCGCCGGAACCATCGTTTCATCAGGCGACGGAATGGAAGGCTTCAAAATCGGCCAGCGGGTGGCCTGCGCGGGCGGCGGCTATGCCGTCCACGCCGAATATGCCAGCGTGCCGCGCAACCTGCTCGCGCCTCTCCCGGATTGCGTTGATTTCGAGTCCGCCGCCTTCACCACCCTCGGCGCGATTGCGCTGCATGGATTTCGTCTGGCGGAGCCGCAGGTCGGAGAGCGGGTGGCGGTCATCGGTCTGGGTCTGTTGGGATTATTGACGGTTCAAATTGCGGCTGCGGCCGGCTGCCGCGTTCTGGGCATTGACATCAACCCCGCGCGGGTCGCGCTGGCGGCGCAATTCGGAATTCAAGCCTGCCTCCGCGACCAAGCTGTGGAGGCCGCTCAAGCCTTTACCGCCAACCGCGGCGCCGACGCGGTGCTCATCTGCGCCGACACCCCCTCGGCTGACCCTGTGGAACTGGCCGGAGTCATCGCCCGTGACCGGGCGCGCGTCGTAGCGACCGGCGCGGTGGGATTGAATATTCCTCGCAAAATCTATTACGAAAAAGAACTCTCCTTTGTCAACTCACGCTCCTATGGCCCTGGCCGCTATGACAATGCTTACGAAGAAGGCGGTCAAGATTACCCTCTCGGCTACGTGCGCTGGACGGAGGGGCGTAATCTGGAAGCCATTGTCGAATTAATTGCAAATGGCAAGTTACAAATTGCGCCGCTGATCACGCACCGTTTTCCAATCGAGAGAGCGCCGGAAGCGTATGAGATTATCACTGGTAAACGCAAAGAGCCGTTTTTGGGTGTGGTTCTCACTTATCCTGTTGATAAGTTGGAAAGTTCGAAAGTTGTCAGGTTCAATGTGCAAACCTTCCAACCTGCGAATGTGATAACACTCGGCGTTCTAGGAGCAGGTTTATTTGCGAATTCAACATTACTTCCGGCCATTAAGAAAATAAAAGATGTTGAGTTGGTTGGAATAGCCTCGGCTGGCGGCTTGCACGCCCGGCACTCCGCCAAAAAATACGGCTTTGCTTATGCCGCCTCCAGCGATGACGAAATCCTGAACGACCCGGATATCAACACCGTCGCCATCCTCACCCGTCATGATACACACGCCGAATTGGTGGTGAAGGCGTTGCAGGCCGTTAAACATGTTTTTGTCGAAAAGCCGCTGGCGATCAATAGTTATCAGTTATCAGTTATCAGTGATCAGTTACTGAAAACTGAACACTGTTTACTGATGACTGGTTTTAATCGCCGCTTTGCCCCTCTCGCCCAACTCCTCCACTCGTCACTCGTCACTCGTCACGAACCCCTTTTTATTCATTATAGAGTCAATGCCGGTTACATTCCCCTCAACCACTGGACACACGACCTCGAACAGGGCGGGGGACGCATCATCGGCGAGGGCTGTCACTTTGTGGATTTCATCACCTTTTTGGTCGGCCAGCCGCCTGTCAGCGTGACGGCTCACGGCTTACCCGACAATGGCAAATACCGCGAGGACAACGTCAGCATGACCTTCACCTTCCCGGATGGTTCCATTGGCGTGGTGGACTATCTCGCCAATGGCGACAAGTCCTTCCCCAAGGAGCGCGTCGAGGTCTTCTGCGGCGGGCGCGTGGCTGTGCTGGACGATTTCCGCGCCTTGGAGATGGTCCGTGATGGGCGGCGCAAGGTCGTGAAGTCCGCGCTCAGGCAGGATAAGGGTCACTTCGGCGAGTGGCAGGCGTTCGTTAAAGCCATCCGTGACGGCGGCCAGCCGCCCATCCCGTATGAGCAGTTGATCGGTGTGACGAAGGCCATGTTTGCGGCGGTGGAAACGCTGAGGAGTGGGAAGACGGTGCAGTGCCAAACTTGACAGAACCGGCGCGGGCATGGTTCAACCAAAATGAGTCTGGAGGTGTCGAATGTCAGTTTTTATGCTTCCTAGGGAAATTGGTCAGGCTTTGACTGATCTGACCGGCGAGCCACGCAACGATGTGGCGTTGGTGTTGCTGATCCGTGATTATGCGCGCAACAAACTGGTCGAAATCAATGCGGCGATCAAACAGTACGAGCAAAAATACGGCCAATCTTTCGAAGCCTACAAGCAAATTTGGGATTCGGAAGACCGCCAGGAACATTACACCTTCGAGGCTGAACAAGACTACCTGGATTGGGAAGCCCTGGTCACGCGGTTCAGGCGGCTGGAGGCCAACTTTGCATGGCTGCCATGATCACAGGCCATCTTTTACTGGCCTTGCAGCAAGCCTGCCATCGTTCACTAATGGTTGCTTACGTGGACGTGCAAACCATTGACGCGGACACCTTGAGCCTCCGCATTCAACTGACACGCCCAGATACGTTTATCAGCGTCTTTTACAACCTGGCAACTGACAAAACAGCCTTTGCCCTGGTCGAGAGCGATCGGCGAGTTTATGGGGTGGACAACGCCAAAATGGGCTGGCACCGGCATCCCTTCAGCGACCCCGCGCAGCATATCCGTTGTATCCCAATCCAATTCGAGGAATTTCTGGCCGAAGTAGAAGCGCATTACCACATGCCATAAAGTTGCGCCTGCTGTCTGCGATGATCGGCGGCGCGTCGAGCGGCTGCTCGGGGGCAGGATAAAGGCCACGTCAATGAGATGCAGGCCTGGGTCGGCGCGATCCGCGCCGGCGGCGAACCGCCCATCTCGTATGAACAGTTGATCGGTGTTACGAAAGCAACCTTCGCGGCGGTGGAGTCTTTGCACGAAAATGGGAATTGTGTTCTCGTCAAATAGGAAACCTGAGTGTCCATCACGGTAAAATATACGCAGAGAGGCAGGCGCGCAATGAAATTTACGCTTGAATACGAACAGGAAGAAGATGGCCGCTGGCTGGCGGAAGTGAAAGAATTACCCGGCGTGCTTTCCTACGGGAACAGCCCGGAAGAAGCGGTCGCCCATGCGCAGGCGCTGGCTTTGCGCGTGATTGCTGACCGCTTGGAACAAGATGAAAGTTCTTCTGCACTGGTCTGATGCTGTGTTTGCTTTCCACGATAACGAGGAAATCGGACCGCGAATGTTGTCCAGAGTGGCAAAGGTGACGGGCTTGAAGCCAGAGGACTTGCAAAACCAAGCACGGCGCATGTGAAGAGCCAGAAAACGGGGAATTGATGTATAATCACGGTGCAAAACTATAGTGCAAAAGGATTGTGCCATGCCTGTTATCCGG
>JBDRTP010000263.1:0-3075 GCA_043823965.1 Chloroflexota bacterium | reverse complement strand
TGGGCGCCCTAAAGGATGAAAATGTGCTATAACAAGCCACAGCCGGCTGGCACAGAGGTCGTTTCATACTTGGTGCTACGAGCCTGTTAAACAGACAGACCGGGATATCCGCAGGCACCCTTAATTGTCGCTCCCTTCGGTGGGAAGCACGTAAGTCAGTTTCTGACACTTCGGGTATCCACGCCAGCCGCAATCCTTTTTTGGCGAGGTTACCATGAGAATCATCTACCCGAAAGCTGCTGGTTTGGACGTTCACAAGAAGGTGGTCGTGGCTGCAATCACCGTGCTTGGCCCGGATGGGCAAAGCTACCAGGAGAAGCGCAACTTCGAGACGATGACGGCTGACCTGTTGGCGTTGTCCGACTGGCTGATGTCGCATGGCGTGACCCACGTGGCCATGGAGAGCACCGGAGAGTATTGGAAGCCGGTGTTCAACATCCTTGAGAACAACTTCGAAGTTATGGTGGTCAATGCGCAACACGTCAGCAAAGTGCCTGGACGCAAGACCGACCAAAGCGATGCTGAGTGGATCGCCGAACTGATGCAGTTTGGCATGTTGAAGGCCAGCTTCATTCCACCGGTGGAGCAACGCGAACTGCGTGAATTGACCCGCTATCGGAGCACGTTTGTGCGCGAACGGGTCAATCTGGTCAACCGTATTCAGAAGCTGCTGGAAAGCGCCAACATCAAGCTGGCCAGTGTGGCTACGGACGTGATGGGGATGTCTGGCCGCGCCATGCTGGAAGCCATCATCGTTGGCACAGCCAGTCCAGAAGAGATGGCCGAATTGGCCAAGGGGCGCCTGCGCGAGAAACGTGACCAGTTGGTCAAAGCCTTGGAAGGGCGAGTCAAACCGCACCATCGCTTCGTGCTGACCGAGTTGTTGTGCCAGATTGACAGCCTGGATGAAACCCTGGCTCGGTTTGACGAGCAGATCGAGGCCTATTGTCGCCCTTTTGAAGAAGCGGTGCAATTGCTGGACACAATCCCCGGTGTGGGCCGTCGGGCTGCGGAGGTGATTGTGTCCGAGATTGGCACAGACATGAGCCGTTTCGAAACGGCCGATCACCTGGCCTCTTGGGCAGGGGTTGCGCCTGGCAACAACGAGAGTGCTGGGAAGCGTCGCTCCGGCAAAACGCGCAAAGGCAACCAATCGCTGGGCGTCATCCTGAACCAATCCGCTCATGCCGCCTCGCGCACCAAGAACACCTACCTTTCGGCGCAGTATCATCGCCTGGCTGGACGAATCGGCAAGAAGAAAGCCATTGTGGCTGTTGAACATTCGATACTGGTTATCGGCTATCATCTCATCGAGCGCAAAGAACCTTACCGCGAACTGGGCGGAGATTACTTCGACAAACGCCGCCCGGAGGCGACTGCAAAACGACTGGTCAAACGATTGGAGAAGCTGGGTTACCAAGTGGTGCTTCAACAACAGCCCGTCAGTGCGGCCACCTGATTCGCGGGTTTATTTTCAAGTCAGTATTGGCTCTAAACATCTCTTGACATCGAGACGAAATTTAGAATAGAATTATGCAGGGCAACATAAAGACGGACTTGCCGAAGGCCTACCGAGCGGCGCCCTGAGCTGGTAGGTCGAGCTTGTCGAGACCTTGTCGAAGGGTAGGCCTGCGGCTCGGCAACAATCCGTTCAATCGCATATTTCAGCCGAGTAGGCATTCAGCAGAGGAGGAAGCATGAACAGAGCACACGGCGTTGATTTGAGCCACTGGGATGTCGCCTTTGATCCGGCAAAAGCAACCGGCCAGATTGATTTCGCCATCATGAAGGCAAGTGATGCCACTTTCCGTGACAAAAAATTTGCCGAGATTTGGTCTGGGGTCCAGAAAGTCCCAATCCGCGGCGCATATCACTATCTGCGCTCGGGTATTGATTGGAAAGCTCAAGCCGACTTTTTCATTTCGGTGGTGAGCGGGTATGATTTCCACTTCTATGTCATGGACTTCGAGGGTACAAATAACACGATGGGAGCTCCATTCGCAGACATGGCGCGGAAATGGATCGAATATGTTACAACTCAAACAGGCAAGCTGGTGCTCCTGTACACAAACCCGGCACATTACGATGGAGACCTGAGCCCGTATGGCAATTGGATGAAAGATTACCCTCTCTGGATTGCCCAATACTGGAACAACCCATCAGCTGATAAAAACCCCGGACTGCCGAAAACCCGGAAAAGCGGCGATTGGATTATCTATCAATATGCCTGTGAGGTCAACTTTCCGGGACATGCCAAAGAGTATGGTACATCCGCCAATAGCGTTGACTTGAACGTTTTCAATGGCACAGTAGCGGACATGCGCGCCTGGTTGAAACTGGGCGCGCCACCCCCTCCGCCCCCACCTCCTCCACCGGATGACAAAAAGGCGGCCCAAATCGCGATGATTGACTGGATGATCGCACAATTGGCCGCCAAGAAAGCGGAGCTATCGGGCGAAGGATAGCCGAAGGCCTACTCGGTGGTAGCCAGCAGGCTGCCATGCGCAGCACCTACTCGGTAGTATCATCTCTACTTCAGCACCCCTAACAGCCGCGGATACCAGTACCACAGGATATCCGCAGCCTGTTTGCCATGCATCGAAGCCGATTGATCCTGCAAGAGCGTTGGCGGGTAATAGCCGCGGCTGACGAAGCCCGCGATCCATGCCCGTGAATTGACTGCATCAAGCAGCGCCTGGTAGATATCCGCCTGGCTTTTCATATCCACATTGAAAGCTGGATTATCCGGCCTTGGCTGGCTGAGCGCGGAAACCGAAATCCCATTCAGTAGTGATCAGGTAGGGGTAATCCCAGGGGTTCACCTGGTTGTTGGCCGTGGCAACGTAACCGGAAGACGGGTTATAAACATAGGATCGGACCAGGGACTGTCTTGCGGACGGTCAATTCCACCGGATCGCCGCCGCCGACCAGGATGGTTTCGGTGTGAACCTCCATATCCACCCACTTGCCCATGTACTCGTACTGGTTCGGGTTATCGGGATTGATCTTCTCGATGAACAGGTCAATCACATCCGGGCCGACGTTGGTCACGCCCCAAGCAATGCGGTCATTGTG
>JBDRTP010000262.1:0-7208 GCA_043823965.1 Chloroflexota bacterium | reverse complement strand
GAAGCCTTTTGAGCACTCGGCGGCGATATCCTTGACCGGGATGCCGGAGGTGTTGGTGCTGACGATGGCCTCCGGCTTGCGCACTTTGTCAATGCGCGCCATCAATTGGCGTTTGATATCCAGCCGCTCGATGATGGCCTCGATGATCCAATCGGCCTTACTGACCGCATCGAAGTCATCTTCGAGGTTGCCCAGTTTGACGAAGGTCGCCAGGTCGGGTGACATCAGGTTGGCCGGACGGGCCTTGATGCACCTGTCCCAGCCTTCTGTCACGATTTTATTGCGGGCAGACTTATCGCCCGCCGGCGCGTCCTTCGGGACGATATCGAGCAGCGTGACCGGCACACCGGCGTTAGCCAGGTGCGCCGCCAGCGATGCGCCCATTGTCCCCGCGCCGATGACAACGGCTTTGTGAATGTGATAGGACATAAGTTTCTCCTTCCGGTAAACCGGTAACACAGCTAGTAGATTAGTAGATTAGTAAATCAGTTCATCTTCTAATCCACTAATCTACTAATCCCTAATCTACTAATCCCTAATCTACTATCGTAACTCCGCCCCGCTGTAGCCCAAAATCTGCCGGGCGACAACGAGCCGGTTGATCTGGCCGGTTCCTTCGTAAATATCGGTGATCTTCGCATCGCGGAACCACTTTTCGAGCAGGAACTCACGGCTGTAGCCCAGCGGTCCCATCAACTCGACCGCCTTCTGCGTGATTTTGGTTACCGCGTCTCCAGCCTTGACCTTGCTCATCGAAGATTCCAGCGCATTGGGCCTGGCGTTATCCGCCATCCAGACAGCCTTGAGGATCATCAACCAGGCCGAGCGCAGCATGATTTCCATATCAATCATCTCGCGCTCGATGTTGGTCAGTTTCTGCCTCGGCAGGCCGTAGCGGATGGTCACGCCGTTCTCGGCCAGTTTCTCTTTGGTGAATTCCAGCGCGGCGCGTGCCACGCCGATGCCGGTCGCGGCGACCAACGGGCGGGTGGCGTCAAAAGTGGCCATCGCGCCCTTGAAACCTTTGGTATCCTTGACCACTTCGGGACTGCCCAAAATATGATCAAACGGCACACGCGCATCCTGCAAAACGATGGACGCGGTATCCGAACAGCGGATGCCGAGTTTGTGCTCCAGTTTGGTGACGCTGACGCCCGGCGTCCCGGATTCGACGACGAAGGCGCGCATCCCGGCACGTCCGGCTGAGGGGTCAATCGAGGCCCAGACGACGATAAAGCCCTTGCCGAATTTTTCGTCCGGGGTGATGGACTTATCGCCTGCAGTAACAAAAATTTTCTCGCCGTTGATCACCCACTCGTTCTTCTCTTTATCGAGCACCGCGGTCATGCGGATGGCGGACGTGTCCGAACCCGCCCCGGCCTCGGTCATGCACATCGCTGCGAAGGTCGGTTTTGCCTCGCCAAAGCGCGCCAGGAACTTGGTCTTCTGCTCGGCATTGGCCGCCGATTGCACCGCTGCCGCGCCCAGTCCGCCGCCAGGCGTGACAAGATACATGCCCACGTCACCCCACGAAAGCATCTCGAGCATGTGCGCCAGCATCTGGTAGCCGATGGGCGGGTACTTCGGCTTGTTCGGGTCGGGCGCTTCCTCTTTCTTTTCCTTCGGCGCAAGCGACCCGGCGCCCGTGGCGCGCATCGCCATGTGCATGAATTCGATGTAATCGTAGGGGATTTCGTGCTCATGTTCGTCGAAGTAGCGCGACTTCGCGCGCATCATTTCCTCAGCCACGGTTTTCAGAACAAACTGCTGCTGGGCAATGGGTTTGGGGGCTTCGAATTCGATCATAGGTTCCTCCGGTTTCGTTGGCACGTTTCCACGTTTGAACGTTCAAACGTGTCAACGTTCAAACGTTCAAACGATAGCCAATCCCGTGAACGTGGCAAAGCCGCGCCCATTGCGCATCCACATCTCGACCGGATGTTCGCGGATGTAGCCATGTCCGCCCAAAATCTGCACGGCGCGGTCGGTGACGGTCATCGCCATGTCCACTGCGCCGGTGTAGGCCAGATAGGCCTGCTTGAAGGCGTCCTCTTTGCCGCTATCCAGCATCCAGGCTGCCTCCCAGTTCAGCACGCGGATGGCCTCGATCTCAGTCGCCATCTCGGCCAGCATGAAGGCGATGGCCTGCTTCTGGGCGATCTTGACGCCGAAGGCCTCGCGCTCCTTGGCGTAATCGCGCGAATATTCAAAGGCCGCCTTCGCCACACCGACTGCCAGCGCAGCCAGGGCCACGCGTCCGGCAGCCAGAACCGGCTGGATGTCATGCCCCGCCTCGCCGCCGAGGCGATGGGCCGCAGGCACTTTGACATTCTCCAGTTTGACGCGGTACAGCGGCAGCGCATTCAGGCTCATCAGTTTTTCGCGCTCTTCGCCGACCGTCAGGCCGGCCGCGCCCTTCGGGACGGTGAAGCCCTGCGTCTTGCCGTCCAGGTTGGCGTAGACGATCATCGCTTCGGCTGTCGCCGCGTACGGGACATAAGCCTTCTCGCCATCGAGGACATAATCCCCGCCGCTGGCCTTGGCCGTTGTCTTCAGGGCATACGGGTCGAAGTCGAAAGCGTACTCGATCATGGCTGCTGAGTACGGCTTCCATTCGGCCTCGATGACCGGCGGGATCCACTGCTTCTTTTGCTCCTCTGTGCCGGCGAGCAGGATGGGCATGGTGAACAGGCCCGGCAGCATGATCGCCAGCGAACCGGCCAGGTCGCCGAAGGCCATTTCCTCGGCGGCCAGCACGCCGGTCACCGCGGAACGCTCGCCGAACCCGCCGTAGGCTTCGGGAATGGACGCTTGCAGCACGCCCAGTTCCCAGCCTTTGTTGATTAATTTCAACGGGAGTTCTTTGTTCTCCTCCGCGTCGTGCGCCGCTGGACGCAGGTCGCTCTTGGCGTAGCGCATCACGGCATCTATCAACATTTTTTGTTCATCAGACGGTTCAAACGAGTACATAGGCTTTCTCCTTTGGGAACGCTTCCGATTGGGTATCGGTTGATATCCGGCGATAGCGTATCGCTTCGGGTTGGTCTTTCTCGAGTTCGCCGAGAACGGAAAAACCATTCTCAGAAGTTTTCAAGGCCGGCAGAGCAAGCCATTTAGGAACAGTGAGGCGATTTGATCGGCTATCTGTTGCATGGTCAGCGGACCAGTTGGACGGTACCAGGTAATCGTCCAATTCATCACTCCCAGCAATGTGCGCGCAGCCATTGTCGAGTCAGTCATGCAAAATTTGCCCGAGTTAGTACCTTCCTTGACCAAATCCCGCCACAAGCGCTCAAAGCGGTCACGGCGGGGAACATGTCGGGCAAGGTTTTCCGGGTCCAGGGAACGATATTCGAGAATCATGACCGAAACCAGGTCACTATGCTCGGCGAGAGCCTCCAGGTAACAACGAACAGCCGCACGCAATTTTTCGTCAGCCGGCAGGTCTTGTTGTATTACCATCAACAGGCGCTCGGTAAGCAAGTCGAGGGCCTGATCGAGCAACTCCAATAGGATTTCCTGCTTGCTCGAAACGTGGTGATACAGGCTGGCTTTTTGGAGATTCACCGCCTCGGCAATATCTTGCATGGAGGCAAGATGAAAACCCTTTTGACGAAATATCTGCGCTGCAGCTTCTAGTATATGATCTCTATTCATCGCAACCTACCGACCGGTCGGTAGATAAAGAATAGCAAATATTTCAGAAAAAGTCAAGAGGCTAATGGGGAAAAATTGTGCTATAATATTTTATATGGCCGAATACAATCCGGATGAGGTTACCCAAGAAGAAGTCGCTGCTTCAGCAGTTGCCCAGCGCCGCCAGCGTTGGATGATCCTGTGGATCGTCCTGGGTGGGTTGGTTTTCCTGGCATCGAGCGTACTGGCCGTCGTCGGGCTGCTGCAGCCCAGCACACCGACCGCTACAATTCGCGACATCTTCATCATCTTCATGGCCTTCGAGTCATTGGTCATCGGCGCGGCGCTGGTCATCCTGGTCATCCAGGTTGCCAGCCTGATCAACCTGCTGCAGAACGAGGTCAAACCCATCCTGGACGCAACCAACGAGACGGTGAATACGCTGCGCGGCACAACGACCTTCTTGAGCGAGAATCTAGTGCAGCCGGTCATCAAACTGAACAGCTATCTGGCCGGATTGCGCCGTTTCTTTGCATTATTCGGCATCAAAGGGAAATAACCCAACCGTCCTGATTTTTGAAAGGAGAGAGATAAAATGGCTGATAGAGATGATTTTGGAGCATTCCTGATCGGATTTGTCGTCGGTGGCTTGACCGGCGCGGTGGTGGCTTTATTATTCGCCCCGCAAACCGGCGAAGAGACGCGCACGCTGCTCAAAGAGAAAAGCATCGAGCTGCGGGATAAAGCCTCGCAAACGGCTGAAGAGACCCTGGCGCGAGCCGAGGCGGCCGCGGCTGAAGCGCGTGCGAGCTACGAGAAACTTGCCAAAGAGGTAAAAACACGCGGCGAGGAGGTCGTCCAGGCCACCAAGAAGGCTGTCTCCCGCAAGCGGGGTACGGTAGAAACTGGTTCATAGAACCGGTAAATACATTTGCAGGGGTTTGACCAATATCGCGGTCAAACCCTTGTTTTGTTTTGCGCAGCATGGTAGTCTCCCTGTTAAGTGTGGCTCGCAGATTTTCACCGCTGAGAGCGCGGAGAGCGCAGAGTTTTGATCTATTCAGGACAATCTGCTCCCAACGCCGTCCTCGGCGCTGGGCACGCCGCCGAGGACGGCGGCTTGAGCATTTTTTATGACAACCTTTGCGTGCACACACCTACTCGGCAAGAATTCGGATGCAAATGATCTGGCGTATACTTCGAGTTTTCTCCAACCTGCTCTACCACCAATTTGCCTGGAGCTATGACCTGGTCGCGGCGCTGGTGTCACTCGGCCAGTGGAAGGCATGGGTGTGTTCCATCCTCCCATACATCGCGGGGCAACGTGTTTTGGAACTCGGCCACGGGCCAGGACACTTGCAACTCGCCCTCCATAAGCACGGCTTTAAGGCTTACGGTCTGGACGAGAGCCGGCAAATGGGACGCCAGGCCTTTTGGCGATTACAGCAGAACAGCTTTCATCCCAATCTCACCCGCGGCCACGCCCAGACTTTGCCATTCGCGAAAAATACTTTCCAGTGTGTAGCGATCACCTTCCCCAGCGAATACATTTTTGACCCACACACGCTCGAAGAAATCCAGCGGGTGCTCATCCCGGGCGGCAGGCTGGTCATTTTGCCGATCGCGTGGATCACCGGCAAGCGCCCCCTCGAGCGGCTGGCAGCCTGGTTGTTCCGCACCACAGGCGAGGCGCCGGGCAAGCCAGGAGAACTCAACCTGGAACTGAAAGGCCTGTTCGGGCGCGCCGGGTTTGAGGTGCGGAAAGAGGTGGTAGAGCTCAAATCCAGCACATTACTATTTATCCTGGCAAAGAAGTAGGGCGGGTATCTTACCCGCCATTTCGTAGCGGGATTGGAATCCCGCCCTACGGCTTTTTGATGTAAAATGGAGGTATAGTATTACTCGCCATCATTTGCCTTGAACGCGCAAATTATTGGGAACCGCGAAGAAACGAAGAACGCGAAGTGAGATTAACCTTCGCGAAGGCTTATAGAACTTCGCGGCCTTCGCATCTTCGCGGTGAATCTTTTTGGTTGCGGCTGGAAGCCGCGCTATGGAAGTACAAATAGCAGTTGCCAAAGTCAATAAATATGCCGTTTCAGAGAGCGGCGATACGCTCGAAGTCATCGAGCGTCCCAATGGCGGTCTCTCGGTCGTCCTGGCGGATGGGCAGACTTCAGGGCAGGGCGCCAAAGCCGTTTCGATGCTGGTCGTGCGGAAGGTCATTGGGCTGCTGGCCGAAGGCGTGCGGGACGGGGCAGCCGCGCGCGCGGCTTCGGATTCGCTCTACACCGAAAAGAAGGGTAAAGTCATCTCCACCTTGAACATCGTTTCGGTGGATCTGCAGACCAATACCATCGTCATCACCCGCAATAACCCGGTGCCGATGTTCATCTCCCGCGGCGAGCAGATAGATTGTCTCGGCTCTGAGTCAGAGCCAATCGGTGTATCACTTAGCGTCCGGCCGGTTATCAGCGAAATAGCGGTCGAGACCGGGCTGACGATCGTTCTGTTTACGGATGGGCTAACCCACGCCGGCGAGCGTCGCGGCCAGCCAATGGATGTATGCACTTCACTGAAGGCCATGTTGGAAGATCAGGATCCATCCCCGCAAGGGATCGCTGACGCGCTGCTTGGCGAGGCTGTCCATCTCGACGATGGGCGGCCCTCAGACGATATCAGTGTGGTGGTGCTTAAAGTGTTGAAACGCCGGGGCGATGACGTGCGCCGCATGACAGTCCGCTTGCCGATCAATGTGGGCTAATGCCAGGTATACGGAAATTCTTATTGGCGTGGTTGGGCCCTGCGGCTCGGGTAAATCCACGTTGATCGCGGAGTTGAAGAGGCGCGGCTTCGATGCACGCCACATCGCCCAGGAACACTCCTATGTAAAGGATATGTGGCAACGGTTGTCAAACCCGGATATATTGATCTTCCTCGACGCCTCATATCCGCTCACCTGCAAAAGGCGGAATCTAAATTGGAGTGAAGCCGATTGGGAGGAACAGCAGCGGCGGTTGAGTCACGCCCGACAACATGCTGATTTCTATTTGGATACAGACGAATTGAATATCGAGGAAGTCCGGCAACAAGTAATGGGTTTTCTCGATGAAACGACAATATGAACGGAGACTGTGACGTATGTTTCGAAATCAGTACACCCGATTGATTATCATAATATTAATATCCGCTTTGGCCATTTGGATCGACGCGAGCAATACACTCGAAATCACTAATCCAATCAACGGCGAACTTGTCATGCAGCGCAACGTCACCCCGCGCCTGGGTCTTGACCTGCGAGGCGGCCTGCAAGTGTTGTTGGAAGCCGATCTCCCGGCCAATACGGCCATCGACGCGGATGCGCTTTCAGTTGCCCGTACGATTATCGAAAACCGTACCAATGCGCTGGGGGTGAGCGAAAACGTCATTCAGGTTGCTGGCGACCGCCGCATTGTGGGCGAATTTCCCGGGCTGGAAGATTCGGAGGCTGTACTGGCAATTCTGCAAAGGACCGGCTTATTGGAATTTGTGGATATGGGCAATACCCCTCTTCAAGCCGGCACCGTCATCGA
>JBDRTP010000261.1:0-3339 GCA_043823965.1 Chloroflexota bacterium | reverse complement strand
GTCTTGAAGGTGCGACTTGGTGGAGCCTGCCTGGGCTGCCCGCTCTCCCCGGCCACATTGCACGGCTGGGTGGAGGGGACGGTGCGGCAATTCTTCCCGGATATCGAGCGGGTTGAAGAGGCATAAGTAGGGCAGGTTTCTGAACCTGCCGCCGGACATGGCGGGTAAGAAACCCGCCCTACTGCAACCGCGTTTAAATGCGGCGTCATCTTTTGGGGGATGAGCAGTAAATTCATGATTTATGTTAAACTAAGTCTCAATGTGCCTGTTTTGTGTTGGTCGCTTCAAAGCGCCATAATTTCATAAATGGAGGCCCCGATGAAAAGATTCACCGGCCTTTCCCAGACTTATAAATACACTCTCCTGGGTGTATTGTTCGGGATGATCTTCCCTGTCTTTGGTACTATCCTCCATGTGCTTGCCGGCCATGAGCCGCTTCATCTACGAGCGATGATTTCCGCTCAGATGAGCTACCCGGTGTTATGGATCATTGACACGGTGCCCTTGTTCCTGGGGCTGAGCTTCGGGTTTTATGGCTCACGCGAAGACCGTCTCGTCAGATTGAACGCCCGTTTGGAGGCGATGATAGCGGAGCGGACTTCGGAACTGGTGCGTACCAATCAGGAACTTCGACGCGAAGTCGAGGAACGTCGTCAAACTGAGATGCTCATCAGCGCGGGCAAGAAAGCGTGGGAGACTACTTTCGACGCGGTCGCCGATCTGATTATTATTGCCGATGATAAGGATAACATCCCGCGCTGTAATTTGTCCGTCAGTAAACAGCTCGGCAGGACATTTCAAGAGCTAATTGGGCAACCGCTGGCGTCGGTCTTGTTCCATTGTGATCAGGACGAAGTCAGTTGGAATAGACAAAGCGGGGAAATGACTTTCCCCTGTCTGGAGGGTTATTATGAGGCCTCTGTCTATCCCATATTTGTGAAAGATCTGCCGCCACAGACTCTATACCTCCTTCGGAATATAACCGCCCGCAGGCAGGCTGAAGCCGAATTGCTTCGCCAGAAACAATACTTTGAAGCCCTGGTGTTCAATAGCCCCACGGCGATAGTTGTATTGGACAACAACGAGAGAATCGTCTCGTGCAATCCCGCCTTCGAGACATTGTTTGGATACGCCACAGACGAGATCAAGGGAGCGAGTATAGATGAGCTGATTACCACTCCGGAGACTGCCGCGGAGGCCGTCCGCTATACTGAGCAGGCCATGTCCGGTTCTGTGCATGGCTTCGGCCAGCGCCGGCGTAAGGACGGGACTCTCGTCGAAGTGGAAATCTTCGGTGTCCCGATTATCGTTGGCGGGGAAAATGTGGGCGCGCTGGGTATGTACCACGATATTTCAGATTTGACCCGCGCTCGCAGAGAGGCGGAGGAAGCCAGCCGCGCCAAGAGCGAGTTCCTGGCCAATATGAGCCACGAGATCCGCACCCCGATGAACGGTGTCATCGGGATGCTGGAATTAGCCCTGGATACATCCCTCACACCCGAACAACGGGATTACCTCAGCACTTCCCTGCAAAGCGCTGAAGCGCTGCTTACCCTCTTGAACGACATTCTGGATTTCTCGAAAATCGAAGCCAGGCATCTCGATTTAGAGGTGATTGAATTCAATCTGCGCAATACCGTCGAGGATGTGGCTTACACCCTGGCCAAGCGCGCCCAGGATAAGGGTCTGGAAATGGCCGCGCTGATCCACCCGGATATCTATTCCAATTTACGCGGCGACCCGGGCCGGGTTCGTCAAATTCTGGTCAACCTGGTTGGTAACGCGATCAAGTTCACCGAGCGGGGCGAGGTCGTCATCCGTGCTGAACCGATCTCCGTTACTGAAACGCACGCCACAGTACGCTTCTCGGTCCAAGATACCGGAATCGGCATCCCACCTGAGTGGCAGGCGGCGGTCTTCGAACGTTTCACGCAGGCGGATGGCTCCACCACCCGCAAGTTCGGCGGCAGCGGGCTTGGCTTGACCATTTCCAAGCAATTGGTCGAGGCCATGGGCGGGGCTATTGGCGTAGAAAGCGAGCCAGGGAAAGGAAGCACGTTTTGGTTTCGCGTACAGTTCGAGAAGCAGGCAGAGGATCAAGTAGAGCAGCCGCCCTCTCCGGTAGACTTGCTCGACACACATATTCTTTGCATAGATGATAATGCCACCAATCGCATGATCCTCATCAAGATGCTCTCTGGTTTTGGCTGCCGGGTGGATGCGGTCGAAAGCGGCGCTGAAGGTCTGGATATGCTGCGCGCCGCCCACCGCGCGCGTGACCCATACCGCTTGATCCTTCTGGATATGCAAATGCCCGCTATGGATGGCGAGCAAACCGCGCGCGCCATCAAGAGCGACCCGACTGGCCGGGATGTCAAAATCATCATCCTGACTTCCATGGGAGAGCGCGGCGACGTCAAACGTTTGGATGCATTGGGTTGCTCGGCTTATCTCCACAAACCGGTCAAGCAGCTATTGCTCTACGAAGCGCTGGTGGCCGTTTTGGGAAGCCAGCCGCGGAAACCCGGCACCGGCCGTTTGGTCACGCGGCATACGCTCTCCGAGCAGAAACGCCAGGGTCTGCGCATCCTGCTGGCTGAAGATAACCTCATCAACCAGAAACTGGCGGTTGTCCTGCTGCAGAAGGCCGGCTTTTCGGTGGATACGGTCGAGAATGGCTTGCAGGCCATCGAGAAAGTACAGAAGGAGCCATACAATGCCGTCTTGATGGACGTGCAGATGCCAGAAATGGACGGTTTCGAGGCCACCCGCCGCATCCGCCGCTGGGAAGGTGGCGAGAAACATATCCCCATCATTGCCATGACCGCCCATGTGCTCAAAGGCGACCGCGAGCGATGCCTGGAAGCAGGGATGGACGACTACGTCTCCAAGCCGCTCGAACCGCAGGCTTTTTTGGCCGCTCTCGACCGCTGGGCGCTTCCACACGCTGAAGGCGCGCCGCGCCCAGCGGACAAGATGGAAACGCAAGCGCAGTCCGACCCTGTGCCTGCCGAAGGCCTACCGGCGGACGCGCCCGTCAGGTCTTTCATCACCGCCGAGGCGGATACCCCCCTCGACCTGCAGATGGCGCTGCCGCGCTTCAACGACGACCGCGCTTTTTTCCTCGAATTGTGTCAGGAATTCATGGCGCACCTGCCGGACCGAATCCAGGGAATGCAGGCTGCCCTGAAAAGTGGGGATGCAAATACGTTGAGCCGCCTGGCACACAATCTCAAGGGCATCTCGGCCAATTTCAGTGCCGGGCCGCTTTCGGGCCTCGCCGCCCAGTTGGAGACGCTCGGCAAACAGGAAGACCTGACCGCCGCGCCCGCGCTCTTG